>DASSOW010000276.1:0-6439 GCA_035700175.1 Gemmatimonadales bacterium
GCCGCGCGGTCCGGCCAAATGGAGGCGAGGGGGATCGAACCCCTGACCTCGTGAATGCCATTCACGCGCTCTCCCAACTGAGCTACGCCCCCGTTATATTGTCGCGCCCCGTCCATCGGGGGGCGCAGGCGCGGCAGCACGGCAAGTTATCCGATTTCACCCGGTCACGTCAAGCGGTTCCCGGATCTACCGCCTCGCGACTCTTCATTTCGCATTACTTTGGATCAATGACGAGAAAGAAGCCATCCGACAGCGGGAATCCACCCCCGAAACGGCCCTCCAAACGGCCGCCGGATGACTCCGTGCCCGCCATCACCGATGACATGACCATGGCGGAGATCCTGGCCGCGAGCCCGCCCGCCAAGGGCCGGCGCAGCCGCAAGCGCGAGACGGCCAAGTCCCTCGGTGTCTACGATGCCGATCGCGACATTCTCGACCAGTACCTCTATGAAGTAAGCCTCACGCCCCTGCTCACGTCGGCCCAGGAAATCGCCATCGCGCGCAAGGTGCGCGCCGGCGACGAGGCCGCCATGCAGGAGCTGGTCAAGCGGAACCTCCGGTTCGTCATCTCGGTCGCCAAGAAGTACCAGAACCGCGGGCTTGCCCTCACCGACCTGATCGGGGAAGGGAATGTCGGGCTCCTCACCGCTGCCCGGAAATTCGACCCTGACATGGGCGTCAAGTTCATTTCCTACGCCGTGTGGTGGATCCGCCAGGCCATCCTCGCCGCGCTGGCACGCCACGGCCGCACCGTACGCGTCCCGCTCAACCGCACCGCCGATCTCTCTCGCATTGGTCGCACCTCGGAGGCGCTCCGCCAGGAACTCCGGCGGGAACCGACCCCGGAGGAGGTCGCCGCCGCCACCGGTCTTGCCCTCGACGTGGTGCAGGCCCTTGCAGCGCTGAACACCGCCGACGTGAGGCTCGATGCGCCCCTCGACCCAGAGGGGGACCGGTCCCTGATCGACCGCTTTGTCGCCGAGGACCAGGGCGATGTCGAGGAAGCGGCGATGGATCGGTTCCTCTCCGATGAGATCGAGACCGCGCTTCGCACGCTGCCGCCCCGCGATGCCAAGGTGCTGCGGCTCTACTTCGGCCTCGACGGCGACCGAGAGCACACGCTCGAGGAGATCGGCAGCATGCTCGGCGTCACCCGGGAGCGGGTCCGCCAGCTGCGCGACCGCGCCCTCAAGCGCCTGCGCGAGGGCGACGTGGGGCGGGCGCTGGCGAGTTTCGCGGCGTAGTAGGGGCCCGGCTTGCCGGGCCCGGCAAGCCGGGCCCCTACGCCCTGCGCCATCTTTCCCATAACTTCACACCGTGCCTCAACCCCCATTGCCAGTCCCGCCCTGGCGGCGGGCAATTGCGCAGGTCGGTCGCTCCGCCAAGGGCGGCCTGCGTGCGCTTGCCGACGTGCCGACCTGGCGCCCGCACCTGGTTCCGCAGATGCGGCGCCTGGGCGTGGATTCGGTGCCCATCGGTCTCTTCATCGCCGTCTTCACCGGGATCGTGCTGGCCCTCCTGGCGTCGTACATTTTCACCGGCGCCATTCCGCTCTATTTCGTCGGTGCGCTGGTCGGCAAGACCATCATGATGGAGCTCGGCCCGGTGCTGACCGGCATGGCCCTGGCCGGACGGGTGGGTGCGAGCATCGCGGCCGAGATCGGCACCATGCGCGTCACCGAGCAGGTGGATGCGCTGGAAACGCTGGGCTACAACCCCGATGCTTACCTGACAGTGCCCCGGGTCCTTGCCGCCATGCTCATGTTCCCGGTGGTCACCGCGTTTGCCATGGCCATCGGCGTGCTCTCGGGATGGATCACGGCCATCAACCTGCTTGACCTCACGTCACAGGAGTTCGTGAAGGGGCTCCGGCAGTTCTATCAGTTCAAGGACATCTGGTTCGGGTTGCTCAAGTCGGCCAGCTTCGGCGGCGCGGTGGCGCTCATGGGCTGCCTCCGCGGCCTCCGCTCGCGCGGCGGCGCCGAAGGGGTGGGGGAGAGCACGACCCGGGCCGTGGTGCTGGGTTGCGAAGCCATCCTGGTGCTCGACGCCTTCTGGGCCCTGGTGCTGCTGTGAGCGCCGCATGATCGAGGTCCGCGATCTCAGCAAGCGGTTCGGCAGCAAGGAAGTGCTGCGCGGGCTCACGCTCGATGTTCCCGATGGCGAGAACACGGTCGTGATCGGATATTCCGGTACCGGCAAGAGTGTCCTGCTCAAGTGCATCATCGGCCTGCTGCTGCCCGACGAGGGCACGGTCACGCTCGACGGCCAGGTGGTGAGCGACCTGGAACCGGAAGACCTCTCGGTGCTGCGGGAGAAGGTGGGCTATGTCTTCCAGTTCGCCGCCCTGTTCGACTCCCTCACCGTCGAGCAGAATATCCGGCTCGGGCTTGCCCGCCGGAACCTGGATGAGGACACCATCCAGGAGCGTGTGCGTGAAGCGCTCGACGTGGTCCAGCTCGACGGCGCTGGTGACAAGTACCCTGGCGAGCTGTCCGGCGGCATGCGGAAGCGCGTGGGGCTCGCCCGCGCCATTGCGCCGCGGCCCAAGTACCTGCTCTACGATGAGCCGACCACCGGGCTCGATCCGGTCACGTCGGCGTCCATGAACCAGCTGATGTGCCGCACCCGCGACCTCGGCGTCACCGGTGTGATCGTTACGCACGACATGCAGAGCGCCTTTGTGGCGGGCGACCGGATCGCCATGCTCTTCGAGGGCGCCATCCGGCAAGTGGGCAGCGTCGATGAGATGCGCGCCTCCGACGACCCGGTGGTGAGCCAGTTCATTGAGGGGCGGCCTGATGCGCCGGCGCCCGGGAGGACGCAGCAGTGAAGAAGACCAACGAGTTCGCCGTGGGTGCCGCCGTGATCGTCGCGCTGGCCGTGGTGATCGCCGGGGCACTCTGGCTGGGCGAGATCCATATTGGCAGGCAGCCGCGGCACTACTCCGCACGCTTTCGCACGGTCGACGGACTGCAGGTGGGCAACCCGGTAACCCTCCGGGGCGTGAAGGTCGGCAAGGTGTCGGCCATCCGCCTGGCGGGCAACGACTGGGTCGAGACCGACTTTGAGCTGGAGACCAACGTCCAGCTGCCCCGAAAACCGGCCGTGATTGCGTCCTCCGCCAGTCTCTTCGGCGGCTGGAGTGCCAACATCATCTCATACGAGCCGCTGCCCGATGACCCCAACGTGCGCGCCGCGCTCATCGAGAGCGACCAGGCCGGCGGCGATGCATGGCCCGGCGCCACGCTGCCTGACATCGGCCAGCTGACCGCACAGGCCAGCCGCATCGCCGGGGACGTGGCCGAGGTCACCAGTCGCATCCAGGGCGCCTTCGACAGCACCGCGCTCAAGGAGTTCCGCCAGAGCGTGCTTGACCTCGCTGCCATCGCCAGCCGGCTGGTTACCTTCACCAAGGCCCAGAGCGCCCGGCTCGATCGGGTGGGCGCCAACGCCGAAGTCACGGCCAACAGCTTTGCCAACGTGTCGCGCAACCTCGACCGAACCGTGGCGCGCATCGACAGTGCCACTGCGCACGGGCAGTTGAGCTCCATGCTTGACAACGGCGCCGCCGCCAGTACCGACCTGAGGGCGGCATCGGCCGATTTTCGCCAGGTCATGACGGCACTGCAGCAGAACCAGGCCAGTCTCATCAACGTGATCCAGGCCATGGACTCGCTGCTCACCCGCATCCAGGCGGGCAACGGCACCCTGGGCATGCTCGCCACCGACTCGACGCTCTACAACGAGACGGCCGCTACCATGAAGCAGTTCCGTGAACTCATGACTGATTTCCAGGCGCATCCGCGCAAATACATCAAGATCTCGGTTTTCTGATGGGCAAGCGACGCGCAGAACTGGAAGTGAGCGCCGGCGGCATCGTCTTCCGGCGCGATACCGATGGCCAGGCCCGCTTCCTCCTTATCCGGGACTCGTACGGCAACTGGGGTTTTCCCAAGGGACACCTTGAGGAGAACGAGTCGCCGGCGGATGCCGCACTGCGGGAAACCGCCGAGGAGACCGGCCTCAGTCACCTGGTCCTGCAGGGGCCGATCCGTGTGATTGACTGGCATTTCCGCTTTCGGGGGCGGCCGATCCACAAGTACTGCCATTTCTTCCTGCTGGAGTCGCCCGACGGCGACCCGGTGCCCCAGGTGGAAGAAGGGATCACGGATTTCCGCTGGCTGCCGCTCGCCGGTGCGCTGGACAAGCTCTCGTATGACAACGCCCGTGGTGTGCTGAAGCGCGCGGGCGACATGGAACGCACCCTCGTGGCGGTGGGTGCGGGACGCTCCGTCGCCATGCCCGAACCGTCGCAGGGCTGAGCATGCCGGTGGTCGCCGCGCTGCTCGATGACCGGGCCGCCCTGGTATCGCTGCGTCGCGCGCTTCCTCGCGGCGGGCCGCGAGTGGTGGCCTGCCGCACGCCGCAGGCGCTGGAGCGACATCTCGCCCATCGACTGACCGATGTAATCGTGCTGCACCCCGCTCGCCTGGGCGACAACGGCACGGCTTCGCTCACCGACCGCTTTCCCGGCATTCCCATTCTCGCTTTCGGCGCCTTCCGCGCCGATGATGCTCGCGCCCTGCAGCGGGCCCTCGACCTTGGTGCTGCCGCCATCGCCGTGGCTGACGTCGATGACGCCGTGCTCGGAGACATGCTGGCGCGGATTTCCCTCACTGCCCGCCGCCGTGAGGCGCTGGCCGACGCGGTGCGAGTGCTGCGACTGGATGAGACGATGCAGCGGCAGGCCTGGGACCGCCTGGTCACCGACGTGGACCGGCCGCTTCGCACCGCCGAGCTCGCAGAGCGGCTGGGCGTGAGCCGGGAACACCTCTCCCGGCAATTTGGAGCGGGCGGGGCACCCAATCTCAAGCGCGTCATTGACCTGACCCGGATCGCGGCGGCGAGTCAGCTGCTGCAGAACCCCGGTTACCCACCCCTGGCAGCCGCCCAGCTCCTGGGCTTCTCCTCGGTGGCCCATCTCAACAGCACTGCCAGGCGGATCGCCGGGGTGGCCTGTGGCGGCCTCGCCCGCCTCGGCCCGCGTGGCGTGCTCGCGCATTTTGTGAGGGGGAAGATGCGGAGCAGGGGGTAACAGGACGGACAGGACGGGCAGGGCGGGCGGCACGGACAGGTGGGGCAGGTGGGGCAGGTGGGGCAGGACTTGCATTGAGCGTCATTGCGAGGCCCGAAGGGCCGAAGCAATCGGGTGGCCTGGCTCAGGATGTCGGTGACTCGATTGCTTCGCCGCTGCGCGGCTCGCAATAACGCGGGGTGTCGCCTTAAGCCTGTCCGCCCTGCCCGTCCCGCCCGTCGCGGCCGTCGCGCCCGTCCTGTCGTGCCCCTTCCCCCCAAATCTCATTGTGATTATTTTCACAAGCTAGTTTCGGACCCGTCACCCGAGGCACCAACAGGACGCCAATGGCCACCGATACGATCCTCCGTCCCGGCGAGCTCAAGGACATTCTCATCCGCGAAATCGAGAGTGCGGACCTCGCGACCGTCGACGTCGCGGAAGTCGGCACCGTGCTCGAAGTGCGGGACGGCATCGCCCGCGTCTACGGGCTCAAGTCCGCCACCGCGGGCGAAATGCTCGAGTTCACCTCCCAGGAAACCGGCGCAGTCGAGACCGGCCTGGTGCTCAATCTCGAAGAAGACAACGTCGGCTGCGCCATCCTGGGCGACTACCTGAAGCTCAAGGAAGGCGACGAAGTGCGCCGCACCGGCCGCCTGCTCGAAGTGCCTGCAGGCCGGGCGATGCTCGGGCGCGTCGTGGACGCGCTGGGCCGCCCGGTGGATGGCCGCGGAGCGATCGAGACTGACAAGCGTCGGCCGGTGGAAATGATTGCTCCCGGCATCATCGTGCGCCAGCCGGTGAAGGAGCCGCTCCAGACCGGCATCAAGGCCATTGATGCGATGATCCCGATCGGCCGGGGCCAGCGCGAGCTGATCATCGGCGACCGCGGCACCGGCAAGACCGCCATCGCGGTGGACACGATCCTGAACCAGAAGGGTACCGGCGTCATCTGCGTGTACGTCGCGATCGGCCAGAAGCGCTCCACGGTGGCCACCGTGGTCGAGCGTCTCAAGGAAGCCGGCGCGATGGAGTACACCATCGTGGTCGTCGCTTCGGCATCGGATCCGGCGCCGCTCCAGTACATCGCGCCATACTCTGGCTGCGCCATCGCCGAATACTTCATGTATGAGGAAGGCGCCGCCACGCTCTGCGTCTACGACGACCTGTCCAAGCAGGCGGCGGCGTACCGCCAGCTGTCGCTGATCCTCCGGCGCCCGCCGGGTCGCGAGGCCTACCCGGGCGACGTCTTCTACCTGCACAGCCGCCTGCTGGAACGCGCCGCCAAGATTTCGGAAGACAAGGACACCATCAAGCTCGACCCGCGCATCAGGAAGCCCGGCGGGTCCCTTACCGCGCTTC
>DASSOW010000277.1:0-4935 GCA_035700175.1 Gemmatimonadales bacterium
CGCACTCGACATTGGCGCAGAAGCCTTCCTCACTCGGCTCCCGCATCGCCGAGCAGAGGGAGGTCCACGCGGCGTCGTCCGAGAAATCCGTCCGCAGCACCAGCGATTGTTCCGAATCCGGAAGTGGCTTCATGGGACCTCACGCCCCAGCTACCGGCTCCCACAGCTCCACCTTGTTCCCATCCGGATCCATGATCCAGGCGAAGGAACCATTGTCATCTGATTCGGGTCCCTTGAGCACCTCCACACCAGCGGCCTTCAGGTTCGCAAGCAGCTCGCCGAGGTTATCCACGCGGTAGTTGATCATGAAGGACGCGTCGCTTGGCGCGAACCACTTGGTGTCTCGTTCGGCCACATGCCAGACGGTGGCGCCCTGGTCGCGGGCAGGATCATCCGCCCACCGCAGCACCGTGCCGCCCCAGGACTCCGGCGTCATGCCAAGGTGCTGCTGGTACCACGCCGCCAGCGCGGCATTGTCGCCCCTGCTCTTGAAGAACACACCGCCAATGCCGGTGACCCGTGCCATGGATGCTCCGTGGAAGTCATGCGTCATACGTCATAAGTCATGGGTCGCAAGACATACGACTCATGACTCATGACTTTCCTGTGCCAGCTGCAGAAACTTAACTGCGGCGCCCTTGGCCGGTCACTCCACCGTCGCCGTGTAGGTCCACGGCGTGGCGATCATCGGGCCACCCATGGTGAAATGATACGACCCGGCAGCCTGCGGCAGCCGCCAGGCCAGCCAGGCGAGCCCGGTCGGGTCCGTCACGACCCGCTTCTGCTCGGGTGTCGCGGCTTCATAGTCATAGTCGTCCACCCAGAAGTACGGCGCCGCTGGATCCTTCGTCAATGTGATTTCGTATCCAGGCACCGGACCAATCGCGTCTCGAACTCCGATCTGGAAGAAGACATCCATGGTCCATGCCGGCCCGCTCGCCAGCGGCCAGGTGAAGTCGAACGCCGCGGGGCATCCGGGCTCGCAGGGGCCGGCGTACTCGAAGCTGAGGGGTGGAACCACCGCAAGCTGCGAGCGCACAATCGGCTGGCGGGAATAGCCTACAGCGATCATCTCAATCGTGGTCGATCCTCGGCTGCTGGTGGTGAGCGTGACCGGCTCCGTCCAGCCGTCGGAGCCAGTATACGCCTCCGTCATGGAGAGCGCGCCCTCGCCACTGGTGATCCGGTAGCGGACCAGCGCGCCCGCGACCGGGTCCGTAAACTCATCGTACACCCCAACCCGCGGCAGGGTCGCGACGTCCCCCGCGCGGACGGCGGTGAGCGCGCTATCTGCGTAGACGGCGCCACGCACGGTGCCCACGAGGCTGTAGGTCACGAACAGGCCCGTCGCGCTGTCGATGGCGCGGAGTGCTGTGCTCGATGGCAAGTCCGGAAACTGGAATGACGGAAGCGTCGCCACACCGTTCGTGTCAGTCGTGACTGAAAACGCAGGAAGCGCTGCCATGCTGTCGAATTCGAACCTGACCCCGGCGCCTGCCCTCGGCTTTTGTCGCTCGTCCCTGAGGAGAACGCCTGGGCGGGAGCTCAGCGTGGACCCCGCGAATCCCTGGATGACCTCGGGATCGACTCGTGCGATGGACGCACTGGCCAGCGACAGCGAGAGCGTGCGCGATACGGGCGCCAGCCCGCAGCAGCTGAACCGAAGTTCAGTCTCGCCGCTGATACTGTCGATCGACAGGTCCGTGAAGATGGCGCGTCCCTGCGCGTTGGTCGCGACAGTGGTCGTGCCGCTCAATTGTCCCGTGCTGATGCTCACGGTTATCGCGATGCCCGGCGTGAGTGCTGGTCGGCCAGTCGCGTCACGCAGCTCGACAATGGGCTTGACAGGCAGCGGCAGGCCGAGGTTGGCGTGCCAGGGTGCGCTGATGATGGCGAGGCTAGTGCTTTGGCTTCCGGGGCCAGGTTGCTCGACAGGACCGACGGCCTCATCGCCACAGGAGGCGACGAGGAAGCTGGCGACGCAGCCGAGGAGCAGCACTCGCGCTTGCCGGGCCGACTTTGGACCGATGAACATACCAACCTCAGGGGGCAGGGGAGACAGTTTGTGGCGAGGGTGGGGGACGAGAGACGAGCGACAGGCACCCGACTCTCGACTCTCGACCGTCAGTTCATGGCCGCCATGATGGGCTGCTGCCGTTTTCAATGATCCGGCCGCGCTGGCTTCCGTCGGCACTCACCCACTGGATCGAGTTGGCCGACGCGAAGGCGATGATCTGGCCATCGGGTGACCAGGTCGGGTGGGCGTACCCGCTCGCCACCGCCACATGCATCAGACCCGTCCCGTCTGCGTTCATCACCGTGATCGCGCCCGAACTGCAGAAATTGAAAGCCCACGGACATTCCAGCAGGGCAAGCCGCTGGCCATTGGGAGACCAGGCGGGCAAGTACTGTTCGAGCACGTTCGGGGTCTCCGGCGTGTGGTTTCGCAACGCCGTGAGCTGTGATCCATCCAGCGACATCGTCCAGATGTCGAACCAGAAGTCGAACATGTTCCAATCGCTGCTGAAGGCAATGTGGGTTCCGTCAGGCGACCACGCCGGATTGGTCAGTTGACCCCGCCGGACCAGGAGGGTGTCGACCCCGGCGCCGTCCTCGTCGGCCCCCACGGTGCAGATGCCGTCATCGACATTCACCCTGCAGGCGAAGGCGATAGTCTGACCGTCGGGTGACCACGTGGGACTTCCGCCGGAGCTCGCCCGGCGCACCGGATTCGCCCCGTCGGCGGACATGACGTAGATCCCTCCGCCGTCGCCGCCGCGAGAGAACGCGATCCGGCTTCCATCGGCAGACCACGCCGGCTCGCCATCGCCGGGACCAGAAGAGAGCTGGACCAGGCCAGTGCCGTCAGTGTTGGCGCGGTAGATTTTTCCGTCACGGCTGAATGCGATCTGCCCGGCCTGAGGCGGAGGGACGTCCGGTATCCCAGCGCCTGGGGCGTCGGTGTACACCCCTTCCTCGAGCCCAGCGAAGTACATGACGCCGCAGTAGGAGAGCGCCAAATGGCCATCCATCAGGAATACGCCAAATCCCTCGCCGCCGCAGCCAGCCGAGTCGACGAAACCGTCGAAATCGAAGAGCACAGCGACGCCGGGTGCGATCGACCACCCGCCCCAGCTGGTCGCGAATCTCCAGTTGCCGTGAATCGTCCGCTGGCCGGCGTCGGTGTCCTCGATGTAGTCGAACGTGCCGTCCGCACGGATGACGTAGCGGGAATCGTGAATGGCGGAGCTGTGTGGCGTTTCCCGCTCATACGTGCCGCTGATGTCCGGCGCGGGCTCGGATGTCAGATCCACTGCGTGGGTGACGCTCGCGGCGCTTCCTTGGCGATCGGCCACCGCCAGCGTCACGGTGAAGTGGCCACCCGGCGCAGCGTAGGAGTGGGACGGGCTCGGCGTGGTGCTGGTGTGGCCGTCGCCGAAGTCCCAGGCCCAGGACACCACCGAGTCCCCGGCATCGGGATCGGTGCTCTGGTCGGTGAACACGCACGCCAGGCCGGCGCAGCTGACCGAGAAGGCCGCCACCGGGGGGAGGTCGCCCGGCGGGAGACTGTCCGCGCTCACGGCCAGATGCTTCGAATAGGTCGTTGCCGCGCCATCGTTGTCGGTTACGGCGACGGTCACCGTGAATTCTCCGCCAGGCGCAGCGTACCTGTGGGTCGGGCTCGCGTCCGCGCTGGTTCCGCCGTCGCCGAAACTCCAGGCATAACCGGCGATGCTGCCGTCCTTGTCAGTGCTTCCATTCTCGAACGTGCAGGCGAGCTGGCTGCAGCGGGCCGTGAAGGCGGCGACCGGTGGTGCGTTCGATGGCTCGGTACTGCCGTCGCAGCCTTGGAGCCCAACGGTGAGCAGGGTTCCAAGGGCGACGAGTGCGACGCGTACAACACGCATGGTGCGGCTCCCCCTTCAGGGCAAGGCGGCTCTTGAGTATCCTGGGCAGCCGCTGTAGTGTCGGGCGGGACGGTGTGCCGGTCTGCAGGCATCGTCGTCTCCTACTTCCCGACACACCGATTCCGCTGGAGAGGGGCCACTCAGGAGGCAGCGACGGTGGCAAATCGCGTTTCCGCTTTGGTCGAGGCCCTCGAGCTCGGCGACCGTCAGGCCCTGGACGCCCTGTTTCCCGTGGTGTACGAGGAGCTGAACCGCCTGGCGCACCGGCAGCGCCGGCGCTGGGATGGCAACCTCACGCTCACCACCACGGCACTGGTTCACGAGGCGTACCTCAAGCTCGCCGGCCAGCGGAACCTGCCCACCGAGAACCGGACCCACTTCCTCGCGCTCGCCGCCCGGGCCATGCGCCACATCCTCTGCAACCATGCCCGCGACCGGCGCCGGCAGAAGCGTGGCGGCGGCCAGCCGCACATGTCACTTGAGAAGGCAGAGTACGGAGAGTGGCAGGCGCTCGAACTATCCGCTGATCAGGCGGACCGTCTGGCTGGCCTCGGCGAGGCGCTCTCTCGTTTCGAGCGCGTCGCCGAGCGTCAGTGCCGAGTGGTGGAGTGCCGCTTCTTCGGCGGCCTGAGTGTCGAGGAGACCGCCGCCGCCCTCGGCGTGTCTCCTCGCAGTGTGAAGCGGGACTGGGCGTTTGCCCGGGCGTGGCTGCTCCGGGAGATGCAGCTCACGCTGGCGGGAGAAGGGTGAGCGGAGTGCGCAGCCACGTAACGGACGCCAGGCGAGAATGCCGGCATGTGGCGCGGGACGGGAAGAGCCTGGTGATGCTGCGGCCGGTGGAAGAGCACCGGCAGCTGGTGATGGTGGTGAAGGGAGGTTCCTCGGCATGAACCTCCCCCGGAGAGCCGATCGATCCCGTACCTGACCGGGAAGGGCTCGCGCCCAGCCACATCATGGGCCAGCGCGTAGGCAGCCACCCTCCGGCCCAGTGCCAGTCCCGCCTCATTGTCGAACCGGTAGTGAATAC
>DASSOW010000278.1:0-4895 GCA_035700175.1 Gemmatimonadales bacterium
CCGGAGGCGGGCAGGCAGCGAATCGTGGCTGGTGGTACGCACGACACCGCATTCCAGCAGTTTGCCGGCCCGGCGGGGTACTGCTTCCACCACTCCATACCCGAGTACCGCCGTGCCCGGGTCGACGCCAAGGACCTTCACGCCGGGTGCCGCGTCAGGCGTCGGCCTCCGCCAGCTGGGATGCGTCGATGTCAAAATTGGAGAACACCTTGGACACGTCGTCCAGTTCTTCCAGCGCTTCGACCAGGCGGAGCAGGCGGTCGGCGTCGGGACCTTCCACCTTGACCGTGTTCTTCGGCACCATGGCGACTTCCGCCGACTCGATCTCCAGCCCGGTAGCCCGCAGGGCATCCTGGACGGCGTGGAAGCTGGCGGGCGTGGTGCTGATCACGTAGTAATCCCCGTCGCGGGCAAAGTCCTCGGCACCGGCCTCGAGTGCCTTGTCGAGCGTTGCCTCTTCGGCGCTGCGAGATGCGTCGAGCACGATCTGGCCGAGGTGATCGAACATCCAGGCCACCGAACCGGTCGCGCCAAGGTTGCCGCCGTTCCGGCTGAACGCGTGACGGATTTCCGCCACCGTGCGGGTCGGGTTGTCGGTGGTAGCTTCGATGAACACCGCGGCACCACCGGGACCATAGCCCTCGTAGGTGAGCTCCTGGTAGGCCTCGCCCTCGAGCTCACCGGTCCCCTTCTTGATGGCGCGTTCGATGTTTTCCTTGGGCATGTTGACCGCGCGGGCCGCGTCCACCGCGAGGCGGAGACGCGGGTTGCCGCCGGGATCCCCACCGCCGGCACGGGCCGCCACCGTAATTTCGCGGATCACCTTGGTCCACGCCGACGCGCGGCGCGAGTCGGTGACCGCCTTCTTGCGCTTGATCTGCTTCCACTTGCTGTGGCCTGCCATGTGGCTCCTCGCCCTGCGGAAATGCTCAGGAATGCAGAGGGAAAGTTAAGCGGCGGCGCATCTTGCGGCAAACCATCCGGGCGGCTAGTCTCCCCGGCTATGCCACGCCATCTCGCTGCGGTTTCATGCGCCCTGCTGCTGCTCGCCGGGGCTTGCCAGAAGGACAAGGAGAACATCCAGCCGCCCAATGTGGCGGAGGCGTTCCCCTCGGTTCTCCTTCCGCCGAACTCGCGGGTCGAATCACAGTCCGGCAGCACCGACGCGCTGCAGCTGGTCTTCCAGTCAGTCTCGGAGCCCAGGCTGATCGTCGATTACTACCGGGAACAGTTCTCCCAGCCAGGCTGGTCCATCGTGAGCGACCTGACCGACTCCACCGGCGCTACCGCCATTCACGTCGACTGGAGCGCCACCAACCAGCCGATGTGGGTTCGCATCGTGCCGAACGACGGCGGCACCCGCGTTGAGCTCACCGGCGCCGTCCCCACCCGTGACAGCGCCTACGTCCGGCGCTCGGCGGCCGCCAAGGATTCGAGCAACTCGCTACGACCGCGATAGGGCTTGAGGCTGAAGGCTGAAGGCAGACGCTGCCAGGCCTTACGCCCTAAGCCCTACGCCCTACGCCCTAAGCCCTCTAACAACTCCCCCGCCTCCGCATTCACCGATTCCCGGACCGGTGCCACCAGCTGTGCCAGGATCACGGCGGGATTGGCGGTCGCGGGGTTGGAGAGCGCTGCCATCGCTGACGTCACGGCCCGGCGAAACGGCGCCGGCAACGTGACGGAGGCGAGGCGGCGTTCCAGCGCTGCCACGCGACGGCGCTGGAGGCGCTCGGGATAAGGCGCCAGGCGCATGTCCTGAAGCACGCGCACCAGCAGCCAGAGGGCAAAGAGCCCGTCCCGGCGGGGCCCCCGGGCACTCCCGGCCACCAGTTCCAGCAGCTGGTCTTCAGCTCGGCCAGGATCGGGCGTCGTCGTGGGGTTCACCGGCGCCAATGTACCGGCACCCGGCGGCCACCGCCACCGCGTTGCCACCCGCCTGCACCTGCCCTAACCTTCCTTTCATGCCACGTCCCAGAAGCATCCTGTGGGTGGACGACGAGGTGGCGAGCCTCACGTCGCACGTGCTCTTCCTCGAGGAGCAGGGGTTTGCGGTCGAGACCGCCGCCAACGGCGATGACGCGCTGGTGCTGCTCCAGCGGCAGCCCTACGGCGTCGTGCTGCTCGACGAGCAGATGCCAGGCCGGCGTGGCATGGAGATCTTCCGTGCCATCCGGGGCCTCGACGTCTCGACGCCCGTCGTCATGGTGACCAAGAGCGAGGAACCCGACACGCTCAAGGACGCCATCGGCGCCGAGGTCTCCGACTATCTCGTCAAGCCGGTCAATCCACGCCAGATCCTTTCCGTCGTGACCCGCCTGCTCGAGGGCGACCGGATCCGCCAGCAGCGGCTCTCGCGCGACTTCGCCACCCGCTTCCGTGAGCTGGAATCCCGCCGGGGCACCGACCTCGCCTGGCGTGAGTGGGTGGAGCTGGTGGTGGAGCTCGCCGAGTGGGAAGTGCGGCTGGGGCAGGCAGACGAACCGGGCTTGCAGGATGCCCTCCGGACCCTGCAGGCCAGCGTGCGGGACGACTTCGGCCGCTTCCTGGGCCAGCACTACGCCGGCTGGATCAATGACAGCCGGGCCGACAGGCCCCCACTCTCGGTGGACGTCGGGGCCGAGTTCCTCCGCCCTGTGCTTGAGGCCCACGGCCGGGTGCTCTTCGTGGTGGTCGATTGCCTGCGCCTCGACCAGTGGGCCATGATCCGGCCGATTGTCACCGAGAAGTTTGACGTCGAGACGGCGCATTACTTCTCCATCCTTCCCACCGCCACGCCGTTTGCCCGCAACGCCATCTTCAGCGGGCTCTTCCCGGTGGAGATCAAGTCCCGGCATCCCCAGTGGTGGGCCGAGTACGACGAGGCGAGCCTCAACGCGCACGAATCCGAGCTGCTGGGGGAGCAGCTGCGCGAACTCACCGGGCAGTCGGTGCCGGTCCATTACGAAAAGGTCTTCACCGCCGCGGACGGCGAGGCGCTGCTCAAGCGCCTTCCAGCAGCGCTCTCCCGCCAGGGCGTCACCGCGCTGGTGTTCAACTTCATTGACCAGCTGACCCACGGCCGCACCGAGAACTCGACCCTGTTCGAGGTGGCGCGGGACACGACTGCGCTCCGCACCTTGACGCGCACCTGGTTCGAGCGATCGGCGCTCTGGGATGCGCTGCGTGAGGCCGAGCGTCGCTCGGTACCGGTGCTGCTGACCACCGACCATGGTTCGATTCACTGCCATTCGCCGGCCACCGTGTTCGCCAAGCGGGATACTACCAGCAATCTCCGCTACAAGTTCGGCGAAGATCTCAAGGCCCAGGATCCCGAGGCGGCGGTGCTCGTGGACGACCTCCCCAGCTTCGGGTTGCCGGCCCGGACGCCATCCACCCGGCTGCTGCTGGCCACCGGCGACCGCTTCTTCGTCTATCCCACCAAGCTGCGTGAATATCAGGCGCGCTATCGCGGCGCCTTTCTGCACGGCGGTGTATCACCGGAAGAGGTGGTGCTGCCGATTGCCCTGCTGACACCCCGACGGGGCTGAGGCCATGCGCCCGAGTGTGCTCGTTGCGTACGACTTTCCGCCGGCGCGCGGCGGCGTTGCGCGCGTCATGGGCGAGATGGCTCGCCGCTATCCCGCCGGCGCATTGGTGGTCTCCACGGGCCGGGCGCCCTCGTCCGGGACTGACGGAGCACTCGATGACGTTGAGGTTGACCGGGTGCCGTTGCCGGTGCGCCAGCTTCGCGTCGTTCCGGGACTGCTACTCTGGGGCCGGAGGGTGGCATCGCTGGTGCGAGCGCGTGAGGCCGGGTTTGTCTGGGCCGGCTCACTGAAGCCTGCCGCATACGTGGCCCGCTGGGCCCGCGAGCGCACCGGCGTGCCCTACGGCATCCTGGTGTACGGCAACGACCTGCTCGCCGTACAGCACCGAATCCATCGCTCCCCCATTCAGCGTGCGACAGTCTCTGCCATTCTCCGTTCCGCCTCGGTGCTGGTGGCCGTGAGTGAATGGACCCGTGACCAGGCTCGTGCGCTCCTCAGCGAACTCGGCGTGGATGTGCCGATCCGGGTTGTTCCGCTCGGCGCTGATCCCGATCGCTTCCACCCCGGCGTGGACCCGGCGCCGGTGCGGCTCCGGCACGGTATGGCCGATGGCACTTGGCTGCTGACGGTCGGCGCCAGCGCGCCGCACAAGGGCGTGGACACCGTCTTCCGGGCGCTCGCCGAGCTGAAGAAGGGCCGTCCAGGCCTGCGCTATGCGGTGGCCGGCGCGCGCCAGCATACTGAGGCGCTTCGGCGCCTCGCCGACGCGCACGGAGTCGCCGATCGCGTGGTCTTCATTCCCGATGTGACCGAGGCCGAGCTGCCCGCGCTCTATTGCGCAGCCGATGTCTATCTCGGCGTCTCCCGCCGTGACGGCAGGAGCGTGGAGGGCTTCGGCATTGCACTCGCCGAGGCAAGCGCGTCGGGCCTGCCCGTCATCGCAGGACGGAGTGGGGGAATTCCCGAGCTGGTGCGGGACGGTGAGACAGGAGTGTTGGTGGATCCGGAGCGCACCGGCCCCCTGGTCGAGGCGATCGACCAAATGCTGGATCATCCCCAGCTCGCCCGCCGCCTCGCGGACGCCGGCCGAGCGGAGGTGGAGCGGTATTACAACTGGGACCGGGTGGTGGGGGAATTGAAGGGCATCGAGGGAGAGTTCGGTCGCGGGACGCGGGACTGGCGCAAGGAGGAATAGGGCGGCCCGCGACATCGCATGGCCACGCTCCGATCACAGGCGAACGTCGTCGGGGCGGCCCGCGGGCCGCCCCTACCCGGTAATCCGCGACCCGCGACCCGCGACCCGCGTTTCAATCGCTCCCACCGGGCACTCGTGCACGATGCCGCCATCCACCGGCGACCACGTCT
>DASSOW010000279.1:0-2939 GCA_035700175.1 Gemmatimonadales bacterium
CTGGGCGCCGGCGTGCTCAGCTGGTCGCCCGAAGCGGGGGACCCGGCTCCGCCGTCGGCCGCGGCGCTGATCCTGCTGGCCGGAGGCGCGGAAGCAGATGCACTCGACCTCATGGTACGACTTCGCGGAATCGAGATGCCCCTGCTGGTCGTTGGCGCCAATCCTGACCACCGGCTGGCAGCCGAAATGGTACGACAGGGCGCGGCGGAATACCTCGTGCTCCCCGAGGACATGGAGGCGATGCGGCGAGCGCTTGAGCGCATACATGCCGCGCTCGATGCCCGCGCCGCGTCCCTTCGGCTGGCGGATGCCGAGCGCCGGAGCAACGGGTTTGACGCCATCCTTGGCACCAGCGGCGCCCTCATGCGCACCATCGAGCAGGCCAAGCGCGTGGCCCGCCACCGGGACGTCACCGTGCTCATCGGCGGCGAGACCGGTACCGGAAAGGAATTACTGGCCCGTGCGCTGCATTACGAGAGCCCGCGAGCAGCCGAGCCGTTCGTGGAAATCAACTGCGCGGCCATTCCGGCCGCCCTGCTCGAGAGCGAACTCTTCGGCCACGAGAAAGGCGCCTTTACCGGCGCCGTACAGGCTCGGGCCGGCCTCTTCGAGCTGGCGCACGGGGGCACGCTCTTCCTTGATGAGATCGGCACGCTGCCGCTCGAGCTCCAGCCAAAGCTCCTGCGCGCCCTGGAGTCGCGGACGATCCGGCGGGTCGGGGGCCACGACACCCGGCAGGTGGACGTGCGGCTGGTGGCGGCCACCCATATGGTGCTACGCGATGCGGTGGCACGGGGAGAATTCCGGGAAGACCTCTACTACCGGCTCAACGTGGTCGAGCTGACCCTGCCTCCGTTGCGCGACCGGGACAGCGACGTAGAGCTGCTGGCCGAGACGTTTGTGCAGCGGCTGGCGTCGAGCTACGGCCTGCCCTTGCCGCCAGTGAGCCCCGAACTGCGGGCCGCGCTGCGCTCGCGGCGCTGGCCTGGCAACGTGCGCGAGCTGCGCAATGCCGTCGAGCGCGCACTGGTGCTGTCGCCGGCCGGCACCTTGCGCCCGGAGGAGTTTCCGGCGGAAGCCGATGGCACGGCGTCCGCCGACGGCGAGCTGCCGTTCCCGGCCACCATCGACGTCATCGTCCAGGCGGCCGCGCGCGCGATGCTGGAACGCACCGGCGGCAATCGTAGTGAGGCGGCACGCCGCCTCGGCATTTCTCGCCCCCGGCTGCTCCGGCTGCTCGGCGGGCATTCCGACGACGACTGACCCATGTGCACCGCCAGGAGTGCAACGATGCTTCGATCCACCTTGCAGTTCCGACTCTGCCTGTTGAGCGCCGCGCTTCTGCTCGCCTCGTGTGGCGACTCAACCGGCCCAGATACCCGCCCCGGGGACGGCCTCACCATCCTGCGGATTGCCGCGAATGCGCCGCCGCTCGAGGAGAACGAACTCAGCTTCTACGCCGTCCGGGGCCAGGGGCGCGAAGGGATCATGTACTTCCAGGATGGGAGCGGCGGGCGCGGTGACGAGTACCTGCGGCTGAAGTTCGACGGCGAATCCATTCTCACGGATGCCGACGGGCTCCCGGTTGCCATGGGTGACTCGGTCCTCATTCGCATCACGGTTGTCGATCCGGCCACGGTGCAATTCCAGTTCGAGCCGGCAGGTATTGTCTTCAATCCGCTTCACATGCCGGAGCTGCACATCCATTATGACAAGTCGGATCACGATTTCAATGACGACGGTGTCGAAGATGCCGAGGATTCCGAGATCGAGACCCGGCTCTCACTCTGGCGTCAGGAGACCGTTGGAGGCGTCTACGTCAAGCTGCCGACTGTCCTGACGGCCGATGTGGACGACGCGGAAGGGCTGGTTCCGGGTTTCAGCCGTTTTGCCATCGCGTATTGAGGCGGCACGTGAGCCCTGATTCCACCCCAGGCAATCCTGCCCAGCTGCTCGGCGAGGCCACGCGCCAGACCCGGCGCGGCGAACTGGACGCGGGCTGGCATCACGCGCGCGCAGCGTTCGAGCTTTTCCGGATGCGGGGTGACCGCGATGGGCGGATGCGGACCATCAATCTGCTCGGTGCCATCGCCTGGGAACGCGGGATGATTGCCGAAGCGGAGCGCCACTTTGCCGAAGCGCTGGCACTCGCGCAGGAACTGCATGACCACACGCAGGGGGCCAGGGCATCGAACAACCTTGCGTCCGTGGCCACGCTGCAGGGCTGGCCCCATCGGGCCCAGAGCCTGTACCGCAGCGCACTGGCGGAATACCAGCGGCTCGGCGATCGCCGAGGCCTGGCGGAGACCTGGCACAACCTGGCCCTGAGCTGGCGCTGGCTGGGCGAGCTTCGAGAGGCCGATGCGGCGGCGCAGGAGGCGGTGCGTCATGCCGAGGCGGCGAGCGACGCTCCACTGCTGGCGCTCGCCATGAGCGGGCGCGCAGAAGTGGAGCTGGAACGCGGCGACCTGCGCGTCGCCGAGCAGGCCGTGACCCGGGCTCGGCATCTGGCTTCGGTGGCGGAGGATGCTCTGGGCCAGGCCGAAGCAGACCGGGTCCAGGCCATGATCCTCCAGCGTCGGGGTGAAACCGGCGCGGCGCTGGATCTGGCCCTCTCCGCGCGCCAAGTGGCCGAGGCGCATGACAGCGCCCTGCTCGCCGCCGAGTGTGCGGCCGTCGCGGCGCTGGCCGCCAGGACGCTCGGCCGGGCCGAAGCCGACAGTCTTGCCGACGCGGCACGGGCCGGTTTCACGCGGCTGCATGCGGTGGTGTTGCTGAAGCGGTTCGAGGAGGAATTGGCGGAGAGCTGTGAGCTGTGAGCTGTGCGCTGTGCGCTGTGCGCTGTGCGCTGTGCGCTGTGCGCTGTGCGCTGTGCGCTGTGCGCTGTGCGCTGTGCGCTGTGCGCTGTGCGCTGTGCGCTGTGCGCTGTGCGCTGCGAA
>DASSOW010000280.1:0-5028 GCA_035700175.1 Gemmatimonadales bacterium
GCCCGGAGCGTCCGGGTGCCCGTCTGATCTTCCACCGTGGCGGTCCATTCGCGGGCTTGGGCGTTCCAGTCGAGCGCCACCACCTTTCCACCCTGGAGCAGCGTCGCCCCGTTCGCCGCTGCTTTCTCCGCGGCGGCCTCCCACATCATCCCGGGACCCAGCCGCGGATACCGGAAGGTGTTGATGAGGGTCTTGACCGTGGCGTGACGCTCGGACGGCCGGCCTGCGAAGGCACTCAGCACGGCCCGACTCAACGAAAGGCCACGGATCCGCTGCGCCGCCCAGTCCGCCGAGATCTCCCGGCAGTCCATGCCCCAGACTTTTTCAGTGTAGGTCTTGAAGAAGATGCTGAAGAGCCGGTCGCCAAAGGCATTGGTGACCCAGTCCTGGAATGACCGAATCGGCTTCACTGGCCAGACGCGCGCCTTGGCGTAGGACGCAACGCATCGTGCCGCCTCGATGGGCCCCAGGTTGGCCAGCGCCTCGAACGGCCGGATGGGGTAGGAATAGAACTTTCGCTGATAGAAGATGCGTGACTTCCGGGGCCGTTCCAGCATCGGCTCGGGCAGGATCTCGTCCCAGAGGCGCTCCACCTCCTCCGACTTGGAAAAGAAGCGATGCCCGCCAATGTCGAAGCGATAACTCTTGTATTCCTCTGTTCGCGAGATGCCGCCCCATAACCGGGGATGTGCCTCGACGACAGTGACCGAAACGCCGCGACGCGCCAGGAGGTAGGCCGCCGTGAGGCCGGCCGGGCCACCCCCGACAATCAGCACGTGCTCGTCGGACGATTTCTCAGCTGATATCACATGCAGCTCCAGACGCAGTGCCCTTCGGTTCGGTCGCCAGCGACCACAAGCGCGCCTCAAGGAATTCAACACCCGCACCATGCGGGCTCGAGCGTGCCCGCCTCGGCGCCGCTCCGAAGAGCTGGGTAATGCGCCGCTCCAGCAAGTTTGCCCGGGCCACATCCGACTGCCCCATGCCACCATGCTGGCGGGCGGTCAGTTCCTTGGGTGGATCCTTGGCAAGCATCCAGTTCACTGGAGTGATCAGCCAGACCCTTCGGCCTGCGCGACATGCGCTGGCGAGCGAATCCATCACGTCGCGCAAGGCGTGAGGCGAAGACACCCTGGCGAAGTCATGGTCAAACTCGTAACGCGAAATCTTTCCAATGACCGGAAAGTCAATCTGTGACTGCCGCCCAGCGAACGCGCGGTTGAACGAAGGCCCCAGCGTGCCGGGGATGAGCACGATCAGGTCGCTCGCACGCGATTCGGCGCTGATGTACTGCGTCATCAGGTCGGTGTCCGTCTTGCCGTTTCCGACGAATGCCAGGATACTCAGAATGACACACACGACCGCCACCTCCGCGAAGACAACGCTGCGCCAGCGTTGCGCCCGCGCCACAGCGCCCGCGATCGCAAGGCCGGCAGCTGCAAGCCCGAGGGGCGCCATGCTCACCACCACGTATGGCAGGAGCAAGTTGGAGCGATAGGAAGCCAGGGTCAGGATCACCACCAGGGCCAGAAACGTCGCTGCAACGAACGCTGGCCTGGTGCCCGGGGGCGACATTGCAAGGCCGAGGCCAGCAGTGCGCAGGCGGGCCAGTGCACAGATAACTGCCCCGAAAATGGCCAGGGCGATTTCACCGGGAAAGGAAATGCTGATGCCCCAGAGTTCCCGAAGCGGGCGCAGGATCTTGATAGGGTGCTGCACCGCATAGGATGCCGAGACACTCTGATGCGCCAGCACGAACACGTCAGGAATGGCGCCGAGAGCAACAACGCACATGAATGGAGCCCATAGCCGGACCCGATCACGCCAGCATTCAGCACCTGGGTAGGCCACCATCGCTGCGAGTACCTGAGCCATCACCGCGACTGCACCGGCATGGTGGAGATAAACCAGACTGAGCGAGGCACCTGCCCAGAGCGCTCGCCAACGAACAGACTGCGGCTCGCATCCGCGGATGAATGCCGCCGTACCGACCACCAGCAGCAGACTGAGAATGGCGTACGGGCGTAGTTCCACGCTGAAGAATGACAGCGGGACCGATAGCGCCACCAGCGCTGCGGCGACAGTGGATGCACCGCGCACCTGGCTGAGCGACGCCAGCCACCAGACCGCAGGGACGAGAGCGATGCTGGCCAGCAAACCCATCAGGCCCATGCTGGCGGCAGCGTCGCCGGTCAGGCGACCGAGAACGTGCTCGATATAGTAGAAGAGCGGCGGGTGCGATTCGTGCGCATACAGAAACCTGGTAATGTCTCCCAACGTCGGCAGGCTCGCGATATTCAGCGCCTGTACTTCATCGCGCCAGAGCCCGATTCTGCCGGGCGACGTAATACGCAGTAGTGCGCCCAGGACGGTTATCACCGTCAGAAGCAGCTTCGAGCGCCGCGTCATGGCGTCGCGGAAGCGGGGCGACGCGCCGGCACGAAGAGCTCCGCCTGCAGCTGCTCAGTGCTGCGCACGGAGCTATCCGGAACAAGAACCGTGGCCGCGGCTCCAAGATGCTTCTGCAAGTAGCCGCGAAGGTAATTGGCTCGCGACGCATCAGCGGCGCCGAGTGCACCATAACGTTCGGCATCGAGAGCCCAGGGCTGGACTCCCGTCCGGACCCAGTCTGCCTGCATGACCATCCACACGCGACGGCCCGCAGCCGCCGCAGTTTCGATCGAGTCCAGCGTAGCCTGCAGCGCCGTGAGGTCGGCCATCCGCTCGAAGTGGTGATCAAACGGGTATCGCTGCACGGCACCCATGAACGGGAAATCGATCTGGCTCAGCCGGCTCGGAGTCTCGTAGTTGAAGGACGTGCCCAGAGACCCGGGCGCGACGATCAACAGGTCCGATGGCTTGGCCTCCGCCGCTACGAATCGGGCCACCTCCTGGGCGTTTCCCTTCACGTAGCCCCACCAAGCCACGCCATCGATCCCCAGTCCCACGATCAGCGCTTCAACTGCCACGGCGCACCAGAAGGCGCGTCCTGACCGCCAGAGTCGCGCCACCACGATGCTCGGCAGCACGAGCGACAGTGGGGCAGTCATGACGATGGTCTGTACCGCCAGAAACCCCGCCCGATACGTCGCGACCGTCATGAACAGAATCAGCATGCCATATGACACGGCAACGAGCCACGCGCGTGTCGCGGGCGAGTTGGCTCGAGGGCTGCGCGGCAGGCGAAGCAGGGTAACTGATGCGAGCAACGGAAGGAGCAGAACGGCGGGATGGCCAAGCGCGGAATGGCCCAGCAGCCACCAGGGGAAAAGCACCATGCCGCCGCCTGCGGCGAGATGCCCCGCGGATTGGCTCTGCGTCACGAGCAGATGCAGATCGGGAACGGCAAGGACAGCGACGGCCCCGAGCCAGTACGGCCAGCGCCGGGCGCTGGGGCGGACGGCCGGCTGCATCAGCCAGAGCACGAGCACCGCACCCACCTGCGCTGCCAGCATCAGGACCGCAATGTGGTGCAGATACAGTGCAACCAGACTGGTGACCGCCCAGGCAGACCGCCACGCGGCACGGTCATCGCACACCGCCTTTGTCAAGGCCAGCGTCGAGAGCGCCAGCACCGTGGCGAGCACGCCATACGGACGCAACTGTACACCATTGATGATGACGGGAAGACTGAACGCGAGTGCGGCCGCGGCGAGCAGCCCGGCCAGGTCCGAGTCAGCAGCTCGCCCGATCATGAATGTGAGGGGAATGGCTGCGATGGCACAGAGGAGGAGCACAGCCGAGAGCCCGCTCGCGCCGTGGGTGACATGCGCCAGGAAGTACATCAGCGGCGGGTGGGATTCGTGCGCCACCAGGAAGCGGCAAATGGCGCCGTAGCCCGGCAGGGCACCGATGTTGAGCAACTGCGCCTCATCCCGCCAGATGCCGATCCGCCCTGGAGACCAGAGGCGCAGGAGCGCGCCGAGAAGCGTGATACCGCCGAAGAGCACGGCCGTGCCGCGCTTCACCGGCTGGGGCGCCTTGGAGCGAGATTGAATCGAAGTACGTGCAGGATGGCAGCCACTCCGTCTCGCCATCCGATCTTCTTCCCTTCCTCGTAGGTGCGCCCAGAGTAGGAAATCGGGACTTCCCAGATGCGCGCCTTTGCCTGCGCCAGGCGGGCGGTGATCTCTGGCTCGAACCCGAACCGGTTGCTGGTGAGCACCAGCGACTTCATCAGCGGCGCACGGACCATCTTGTAGCAGGTCTCCATGTCCGTGAGGTTCAGGTCGGTGAACATGTTGGACAGGAGGGTCAGGAAGCGATTCCCCACCGAGTGCCAGAAGTAGAGCACCCGGTGCGGCCCGCCCAGGAAGCGCGACCCGAACACTGCGTCCGCCTTGTCCGCCAGGATCGGCGCCAGCAGGGCCGGATATTCGGCTGGGTCGTACTCGAGATCGGCGTCCTGCACCACGATCACGTCACCTGATGCCCTTGCAATACCAGTGCGGATCGCAGCCCCCTTGCCCCGATTCACGGCGTGGTGCTCCACCACATCCACCAGGCCCTCGGCCCTGAGCTGCTCCAGCACTGCCTTGGTGACATCCCGTGAGCAGTCATTCACAGCGACGATTTCGATATCGAGTGGTACGGCCCGCACCCGCTCCACAATGGTGCGGACAGTACGCTCCTCGTTGTATGCCGCGATAATCACGCTCAGCCGCATGAGCGCTCCCTCACGCCGTCAGGTTTCGTCGGTAGAAAATCACGAGCGCGAACAGGAATACGGCGGCGGCCGCAAGCGACGCCACATTCACCCGCACCTCGTCTGGCGGATAGCTGGAGCCGCCCGCTCTGGGGACCTGAGCCGGGAGCGGCGCTGAGGCCACCGGGTCATCACGCCGCGCCCAGACGGTATAGTTCCCGATCCGTCCGAGCGAATCGTATGCCATCCAGGCGCGTGCGAAGGCGGAGTCCCTTTTCATGAATCCAATCAGATCGAGCCGCTGGGTACCCCAGCCCTGTCGGTCCACCCGGATCAGCGCCAGCGCCAAGGGCGCCCGTGCCCGCAGGAAATCGTCGCGCAGC
>DASSOW010000281.1:0-3692 GCA_035700175.1 Gemmatimonadales bacterium
CCCACCACTCGTCCCATTGAACTGTGACCAGCACGCGCAACCACCCGCCCGCCTCGTCCGTCCGGTCCGACCCGTCCGCCGGGCCCGGCCTTCCCGTCCTGCCAATCCTGGCCTTCTGGCTGGCGATGGGGTGCATCGAGACGATCAAGGGCTACGTCCTCTGGGACTGGACGGGGCGGCCAAGGTCGTGGACCATCTCCCTGCTCAACAACATGCCATGGTGGGTGCTGTGGGCCCTGCTGACGCCGGTGGTGTTCCGCTTGGCCCGGCGCTTCCGCCTCACCGGCCCCGGCTGGAAGAGCTCGGTGCTGGCCCACGGGATCATCGGCCTGGTACTGAGCGCTGCGCATGTCGCGATCGCCGGCGCCATCTACTTCCGCACCAACGCCGATTTCCTGCTGCCCGACGGGCGGACCATGGCGCAGGAGATCGGCATCTTCTTCAACATGTACGTGGTGCTCGACCTGCTCACCTATGCCGGGGTGGTGGGCGCCTTCCACGCGGTGGAGTTCTACGGCCGCTACCGGGAGGGGGAATTACGTGCGGCGCAGCTTGAAACCCGGATGCATGAAGCCCGGCTGGCGATGCTGCGTATGGAATTACAGCCGCACTTCCTCTTCAACGCCCTCAACGCCATCTCGGGTCTGGTGCGGCGAGGCGACAACGAGGCCGCCGTGACCATGCTGGCCCGGCTGGGCACTCTGCTCCGCCGCACCCTCGACGGCCACGGCACCCAGGAAGCGCGGCTGGGCGAGGAGCTGGACCTGCTGGAGCAGTACCTCGCCATCGAGCGGGTGCGCTTCGGCGACCGGCTGGACGTGGCGGTCGAAGTCGAGGCGTCGCTCTTCGATGCCCTGGTGCCAACGCTGGTGCTGCAGCCCATCGTGGAGAACGCGCTGCGGCATGGGCTGGCCAGCACGCCCGGGCCCGGCAGCGTGCGAGTCACGGCCCAGCGGGAGAATGGATCGCTGGTGCTGTCAGTGCGGGATTCGGGACCCGGCTTCGTCCCGGGCCGGAATGGCACTCATCACGGAGTCGGGCTCTCCAATACCCGCGCCCGGCTCGAGCAACTCTACGGCGCCGCCGGCCGGCTCGAGACGGCCTCGGCGCCTGAAGGCGGTGCTGCCGTGCGCATCACGCTGCCACTGCACCGGCAAGGGGAGACACATGACGACTGACACGATGTCCGGACGGATCCGCACCCTGATCGTGGATGACGAGCCGCTCGCGCGCGACTGCGTGCGCCTGGCACTGGAGCGGCAGGAGGACGTCACCGTGATCGGCGAGTGCGCCGACGGCGCCAGCGCGGTGGACGCCATCCGGGCGCAGGATCCCGACCTGGTCTTTCTCGACGTGCAGATGCCGGGGCTCGATGGCTTTGGCGTGATCGAGCGCATCGGCGCCGAGTCGATGCCGCCGGTGCTGTTCGTGACGGCGTATGACAAGCACGCGCTGCGCGCCTTTGCGGTGCACGCGCTCGATTTCCTGCTCAAGCCCTTCGACGACGACCGCTTTCGTGATGCACTGGAACACGCCCGTCGCCACTTGAGCACCGAAGGACGGCTGGGCATGCGCGATGCCCTCGCCGGCCTGCTCGAGAGCCGCCAGGGCGCGGCGCGCCACGCCCGCCGCATCATGGTGCAGGAGCAGGAGCGGATCCGCTTCGTGCCGGTGGAGACGGTGGACTGGTTCGAGGCGGACCGGAACTACGTGCTGCTGCATTGCGGCAAGGACGTGTTCCGGGTCCGCATGACGCTCACGTCACTGCAGGCCGAGCTCGACCCCTCGCGCTTCATCCGGGTGCACCGGAGCACCGTGCTCAACCTCGACCGGATCCGCGAGGTGCAGCCCTGGTTCGGCGGCGACTACGTGGCGCTGCTCAAGGATGACCAGCAGGTGAGGGTGAGCCGGCGTTTCCGGGAGGGGCTGCTGAAGGTGACGCACTGATGGGCAGGACGGGCAGGACGGGCGGGTGGTGTCGGGTTGGCTTCGGCCTGCCCATCCTGCCCATCCTGCCCATCCTGCCCGTCCTGCCCGTCCTGCCCGTCCTGCCCGTCTTGCCCATCATGCCCGTCTCGCCCTCGTCCACCCCATCTCCTCGCTCCGCGTAATCCGCCGCCAGGCTGCGAGGCCTTCCAGGATCAGCTCGCACGCGGCCACCATGCGTTCGGCGTCGTCACGGGTGGCGAGGTCGGCGGCGACGGCCGCATCGACCAGTCCATCCACCCGGGAGAAGCCCGCGAGGCACGCCTCCGCCGGCTCATCGGGCGAGAACTTGAGCACGCCGCCCCCATCGAACCACGCGACCACTTCATCGAAGGAAATTTCATCGGCGCGCTCGTCGAGCAGGCTGCCCGCGGCCTTCCGGATCAGCTCCCGCGCTACCACCTCCGACCCCTGCAGCTCGCCCTCGTATTCCAGCTCCAGCTTGCCGGTAATGGATGACACCGCGCCGTGCACATCGCTCACGCGCGGCACCGCCCGCTTGCTGCCGGCCGTCACCGCTCGACGTTCGGCGCCGGAGACGGCGTTCTCCAGCACCGTAATGGGCAGCCGCTGGCTCACGCCCGACTTCCGGTCCACCCGGGCGTCCTCGCGTCCCTCGAACGCCACTCGTTCCACCAGCTCCAGAATGAACGACGGCACGTCCACCTCCACGGTGGCCCGGTCGGTCCACGCTTCCTGCGCCGTGATGGCCATGCCCAGCTCCACGGTACGCGGATAGTGCGTAATGATCTCGGAGCCGACCCGGTCCTTGAGCGGCGTGATGATCTTGCCACGCGCGGTGTAGTCCTCGGGATTGGCGGTGAAGACCAGCAGCACGTCGAGCGGCAGCCGCACCGGGTAGCCCTTGATCTGGATATCGCCTTCCTGCATCACGTTGAAGAGACCCACCTGGACCTTGCTGCTCAGGTCGGGCAGCTCGTTGATGGCAAAGATGCCGCGGTTGGCGCGAGGCAGCAGGCCAAAGTGCATGGTGAGTTCGTCGGAGAGCAGGTGCCCGCCGCGCGCCGCCTTGATCGGGTCGAGGTCGCCGATCAGGTCGGCGATGGTCACATCGGGCGTCGCCAGCTTTTCGACGTAGCGGTCGTTCCGGTGCACCCAGCTAATGGCGGTTGCGTCGCCGCACTCGGCCAGCCGCTCGCGGGCATACTTGGAAATCGGCGCGAAGGGATCGTCGTTCACCTCGCTGCCCGCCACCACCGGCATCCACTCGTCCAGGAACCCGGCGATGGCGCGAAGCAGCCGGCTCTTGGCCTGGCCGCGCAACCCGAGCAGTATGAAGTGGTGGCGCGAGAGGATCGCGTTCACGATCTGGGGCTCGATGGTATCTTCGTAGCCGATGATGCCGGGGAACAAGGGGCCGCCATCGGACAGGCGCCGCAACAGGTTATGCCGCAGTTCCGCGCGGACCGTGCGCCCCCTGAGCGGGGCTCGACCCCAGGGACTCTGACGCAACGCGCCGAGGGTGGGAGGGAGGTCCTTGGGGTCGGAGTTAAATGTCGTGTTCATATGTAGTTACAGCTCGAT
Organism: Gemmatimonadales bacterium; assembly: GCA_035700175.1. Lineage (GTDB taxonomy): Bacteria > Gemmatimonadota > Gemmatimonadetes > Gemmatimonadales > GWC2-71-9 > CAMLHP01. The sequence continues at coordinate 3,532 of DASSOW010000281.1, forward strand.
GAGCAGTTGAGGGAATTGCCCGAAAACTTGACAATCTGCAACGCGGCCTTAACTTGTTGCGCCGTCACGCCTTGCGACAGTGCCAGGAGACAGGCCGGCTGGGACCTACACTCTGAGGAGCGACAGATGCGGAAGCTCGTACTTGCAGCAGTGCTTGTGGC
>DASSOW010000282.1:0-3884 GCA_035700175.1 Gemmatimonadales bacterium
TACCGCCGCGCGCGGATCGTCGCCTGTCGGCATGATCTCGGCAGGCCACTCGGTCGGCCACACCTGGAGGGAGATCGGCTGGCCGATGACTTCCAGCGGTCGGAGGTCGGATTCGAGCGCGATGCGCTCGCGCAGCCCCCCGCTCGTCCAACGCTCGGTGACCAGCCGTACAACTACGCGGTGGTACATCGAATCGGCGAGCGAGCGGACATCGACCGTTTGCGATGCCGGCATGCCGACGGAATCGGTTGCCCAGCCGAGCGGATCGAGGTTCATCCAGCGATTACCATCCAATCGCTGTACCCACCAGTGGTCCTGCAGGGCGCTCGCTGCCGAGTCCCATCGCGCGCGCGGCTCTGCGGCCGCCCTCATGATTTGCTGCAGGCGTCGTGACTGGTTCTCGACACGCTGTTCGAGCGTTGCGAGCGCACCATTGGTCGAGGAAACACCGGCTGAGAGGGATCGGTCGATGCCGTCTGCGTCGAGGCCATACTGCATCGCGACCTGACGCACGACCGGGCGCCACGCCCCGTCAGCGAGCGTCGCGGCATTCGGCGTGCGACCCGCGCTGACGAGCCCACGCAGCTCCATCGTGGCGCGCTCGTTGCCGATATCTGCGTGCGCCAGCCGAACGGAGTGCCCCGAGTGTTCGAGCAGGCTCGCCAGGAGGAGCGCGCGATCGAGGCTGTTTCCCAGACGGTCCTGAAGTACTCCGGATGCGCCTCGCAGGGCGCCATGGTAGGGAATCCATCTCGTATGAGTGCGAACCCATGCGAGGAGCGTGTCGGGATTGCCGCCGAGCTGTCGAGCGAGCCACTCGGGATCCCAGCTATCGCGCGACGAAGCACGCTCACCGTCGGCCAGTGCCCTGAGCGATGAGTCGAGGACATCGATCGTCGGCACCGGCACGGCCATCCCGCGCAGTTGATCTGCGCTACCACCGCGCGGCCGTTCCCCGGTGTCGCGTGTGCCGAACCAGATACCGAGAAGCAGGAGGGCGGCAAGAACCGCCCCCACCTGCACGATGCGCCTTACGCGACGAGTTCCCTGCACCCTCATGCCCACGTCACAGCCTCCCTACCGCTGCCGCCGCCAGCCGCAGCGCACCCGCCCGGTCCGTGCTCGATGTCACCCACATCACGTCGAGCATTCGGTCGCCCTTGAGGAAGCGGAGGATCCCGTGCATGTCCTGCATCACGTCGTCCCACGGACCGTCGAGTGTGTCAGCGGCCATGCCCGCGTCGACCCCGCTCGCGCTCGCCACCACTCCTCCCACTCCCGTCGCCATCTTGAACGTCATCTGCCCCTGGCTCCACGTCGGCATGATCGTCAGTGCGCGGTGGCCGTTTCCGGTGAAGTAGCTGCAGCTTTGGCCGGAAGGATCCCAGAGCGGTGAGTCGCCGGCGCTGCGATACGGCGGCACCGTGAGCGGGCCGAGCACCGCCTCCGCCTCGGCGCGCGTGAGGAGCGCGCATGGATCCGGCCCCTGTGGCGGCGGATTGGCTGGGCGGCCCCGGGCCTTTCGCAGGGAATCCAGGAAAGGATCAACCGGATTTGCGAACGGGCGATCGGCCATCTTGTCGCGCGCGGCGGCGGCAAGCTGTCTCGTCCTGTCGTCCGGGATCTCGAATGAGCCCCGGTCCACCTGCACGCCGATGTGCCCGATCCGCGCCAGATAGGTGGTACCGAGCCGCGACTCGTGGTCCCATCCCGAGTTACCCGCAGCGCTGCGATTCCGGCCAGTGTCGGACGCGACCCCCATCAACGACGCGCTCGCGGCACTCACGAGATCGGCGGTCCCTCCGTCGTTCAGCGACACGCTGAGCGTGACGGTTCCCGTGCCCATCTGCGGTTGCACGGCAAGCGTATAGAGACATCCGGTGCCGTATGGATCGGGGCTCGGGTCCTCCCCGGGCCGGACCCGCACCGGCGGTGCGCTGAAGCTGCCGAGCATGGCCTCGACCTCTGCAGGCGGGAGCCACTCGCATGGGCTGTCCGGCGCCCGCGCCGGTTCGAAGGAAGGGCGCGCTGCGTTGGCCGGCGCGGAGGCGCTGCTGGGCGACCTGGAACCATCATCCTGCCCGCCGGCGTCGCCGCCACAGGCGACAGCGGCGGCGAGCAGCAGTGCGCCGCCGAGGCGCTGCCCGATCGCGATCATCTCGCCACCGCCACGGCGATCGCTTCCGCCGCCTTCTGGGCCACCGGCGTCAGCAAGTCCTCGCCATCCGACTTCGCCTTCCGCTTGTCGGAATCTTCCGCCAGCACCTTGCCGCCCGCGTCCTCGAGCCGGTAGGTCAGCGTGAACTCATCCTTCTGGCGAGATGCCGTGGCGTAGTCATTGACCGTGCTCGATGCCGCGCCGGCCGCGGCGCCTGCCACCACACGGCCTACGGTGGAACCGCCGACCGAACCGGTTGCGGCCCAGGCGCCCTGCTGCACCGCGCCGCCCGCCATCTTGCCGAGGAGACCGCCCCCGGTCTTTCGTTCATGCTTCACCGTGGTAAGGAGGAGGAACTGGCAGCCGCTCAGCTTCGCCTCCTGCCGCGCCTGCGACTGCAGCCGCGAGCCGAGCGGCTGCACCGCGAGGGTGGGGCCGCTGAGGAAACTCGAGAGGGCATCGCGCACCGCGGAGACGGGGTCGACGCCCTTTGGCGCCGCCTCGACCGACGCCGGTGCGAGGCAGATCTGCGTGATGGCTGGGCTCGCGGCCGCGGGTTCCTGTGTGGACGCTGGCACCAGTGGCGCCATGACCAGCACGAGTGCGGCGGAGGCGCGCACGGCAATGCAATGTTTCATCAGGATGCTCCGGATTTTGTCAGGCGTCTGATTTCAGGATCGTTCCGCTCCAGGAGAAGCGCGTTGTCACGCAGCACGCCGGGCGCGATGGCACTCGCGTCGCCGGAATGGAGTGCTGCTTCCTTCGCCGTTCGCAGCAGGGACGCAAGCACGATGGCGCCGTCGCGGACCGGCACCCCGGCCGTCTTGAGTGCCTGGGCCACCGGCGCGCACAGTTCCAGCATCCGCGTCATGTCGGCGATGCTCATCGTGTGGGGGTCTCGCCCCTGGTCACGCGGGCAGCTCCCTGCGCCCGGCGCGTACAGCGCGGGCAGCACCTTCCGCAACACCGGCAGCGTGAGCCGGTAGCCGTCAATGATCCGCGCGTCCGCCGCGCTCCGGCCCTGCGCCGCTGCGTCGCGTGCGTGCAGCGATGCGCCGAGCAGCGCGAGGATGAGAGCGATGCGACGTGGCCGCGTCATGGCCGGGCCTCACGCTGCAGCAGGACGTCAGTGGCGACACCACCTGTCTCGTCCTGCCTCAGGTAGCGAATGAGTGGCTGCTGCTGGCTGCCGCACGGCTCGTAGGACGCGAGCCGCACCAGTGGACCAATGGAGTAGACGGCGGCAGGACGGGCGAACGGCGGAATGAACTCGAGGTGCAGTGACACCGTGTCCGATGCATGCCGGATGGTGTCGGCGCCTGGCCTGGACTCGAGCGTCTCGATCGTGCGGGTGACCCGCGCGGCACCCGCCGCGCTTTCGACTGGACCGACGCGCGCGGCCACCCGGTGCGACGTCGCGGGGTCCACGTAGCCCCAGAGCCCTTCGGCCGGTGCGCCGGTGGCGGGCTTCACCGAGTCACGCGCACAGCCGGTATCGCCCATCACGGCCTGAACGGTGACGGCGTCCGCCGGCGGCTCCCGGCCCGCACCCAGGTTACAGGCGACGGTCAGCGGGGCCATCGCCATGACCAGCACGCCGCGACACCCGCGGTGCGACATCACGGTAGAGGCTCGGCGATGTGAAGCGGCATGGGGCCCCCGGCGACGGCATTCAGGTCCAACGGACGCGCCGAAGTTGTGGGCCGGCCGTCGCCGTGCTGCTTCA
>DASSOW010000283.1:0-4926 GCA_035700175.1 Gemmatimonadales bacterium
GAAGCGCGCCATGCCTTCGCACGATGATCGCGCGGCGACGCTCTGAGAAGCCGATGGCGCACGTCGAGATACCACGCGAAACCCTCACGATGCGCCTGCCAGATGCCAGCGTGACCCTCATGGGCGACCTCGCGCTGCCGCCCGCCCCCCTGGGTCTTGTCGTGTTCGCGCATGGCAGCGGGAGCAGCCGCCTGAGCCCGCGCAACCGGCAGGTGGCCCAGGATCTGGTGCGGGCGGGCCTCGGCACGCTCCTCTTTGACCTGCTGACACCGCAGGAAGAGCAGCTGGACCGCAGGACCGGCGAGCTCCGCTTCGACATCGCTCTGCTCGGCCGACGCCTGGTGGCCGTTGCCGACTGGCTGGAGCTCCAGCGCTCGACCGGCATGCTGCCGCTTGGCTGCTTTGGTGCCAGCACCGGTGCGGCAGCCGCACTGGTCGCGGCGGCGGTCAGGCCCGGCCGCGTGCGCGCTGTCGTGTCGCGCGGCGGGCGTCCCGACCTGGCGGGCGGGTACCTGTCGCAGGTGCGCGCGCCGACCCTTCTCCTGGTGGGTGGCAGGGACGCGAGCGTCATTGACCTGAATGAACGTGCCCTGCTGTTTCTCGGCGCCGACGAGAAGCGGCTCGAGATCGTTCCGGGTGCCGGACACCTCTTCGAGGAGCCGGGCACCATGGAACAGGTCTCGGCCCATGCGCGCCAGTGGTTTGTGAAGTACCTGGCATCGTGACCAGGGCGGGACGGCTGACGACACGGGGGAGGCGGATCGCTCCGCCTCCCCCGGTTGGCTGGTATCTGCCCTGCCGCTACTTGACGGGAATCCGGCTGGCAACCGCAGGTGTGGCCTTGGGCAGCCGGATCGTCATCACGCCGTCAGTGACGGCCGCGTCCACCTTCGTCGCATCCACCGGGGCGGGCAGCTGGACAGTCCGCACAAACCGGCCTTCCTCGCGCTCGCGCCAGAAGTAGTCTTCGGCCTTCTCTTCCTTCTCGAAATCGCGGCGGCCACTGACCGTCAGCGTGCGCCCTTCGACTGACACCTCGAGGTTCTCCTTCGGGATGCCAGGCACCTCGAGCCGGGCGACGAACTCGTCCTTGTCTTCCGAGAAGTCGAGCGCCGGCGACCACATGGCATCAAGCACCTGGGTGGCGGGTCCGAAGAACGACGGCCCGGCAAAGCTGTCGAACAGCCGATCCATTTCATCGCGGATGGTGGTAACCGCAGTGCGGGCTGGTCTGGTGAGTTTCATGGGTCCCTCCCAATCATATCGTGTGACACGGTGAACTGCTGCCTTGCTATTTGTGACCCTCGACCATGAACGACACCTTGGCGTTGACGCGGTATTCCACGATGCGGTCGCCGTCGACCACACAACTGAAATTGTCCACCCAGACACTCTTGATGCCCCGGACGCTCCGGGCCATTTCCGTCACCGCCTGCTGGACCGCGTCATCGAAGCTCTTGCCGGACTGAGCGATGACTTCCACCACTTTCACAATGCTGCTCATCTCGTCCCCCTCGCAGTGAGTCGTCAGATCTGTCCCGTGGCCACGGCGCGTACGATATCGGTCGTGGAGATCACCCCTACGAGCGAATCGTCCTGCACCACGAACAACCGGTGCACGTCGGCGTAGAGCATCTGCCGCGCCGCTTCGCGCACGTCGGCATCGGGCGCGATGGTGAAGGGCTGCGCCGTCATGATGTCGCGTGCGGTGGACTCCTCCAGCAGGATTTCCCGCGCCGATTCATCATCCGCCTCGGCCTCGGCGGTGAGCACGTCGGTGCTGGATACGATGCCGATCATCCGGCCGGCAGTATCCACGACAGGGAGCGCGGACACGTGCAGGTCCGCCAGTGTTTCCACCACTTCCGCCACCGCCACATCGGGCGCGATGGCCCGAACCGGGGCCTGCATCAGGTCGGCGATCTTCATTGGTGCCCTGCTTTCACGGACCGGCGACGCTGCCGGCGCGGGCCCGGGCGCGCTGCCGGCACCCCGCCGGCCGGCGCCACCAGCACCGCATGGTCTGCGCTGCGGATGATCTTGTCCGCCACGCTTCCGAGGAACATTCGCTCGAGCCCCCCGGCACCGTGCGTGGCGACCGCGATCAGTCCCGCGTTCATCTCGCGCGCGAGCCTGGTCACCTGGTGCGCGACGCCGGTGCCCATCAGGACCGAGGTGGCTACCTCGATGCCGCGTTCCCGTAGCCGTTCGGCGATCCGCTCGAGATAGCGCACCGCCACCGCATGCTCCGCGCCCGGCCAGTCAGGGGGAAAGGCGGGCGCGGCGGCAGGCGGAAACGCAACCGACAGCGGCGGCTCCAGCACGCGAACCAGGGTGAAGGACGCCGCCGGGCTGAGGGACCCCAGCGACAAGGCGGGGCCCAACGCCGCTTCTGCCTCCTTCGAGCCATCGAGCGCAACGAGAACACGGGAGAAATCCGGAATTTGCGGCTCGTGATCCGGACGGTAGAGCAGCATGGGCACGGTCAGCCGGCGGAGCAGGCCATCGGCTACGCTGCCGAGCCACCAGCGGCTGAGCCCGCCGCGGCCATGCGTGGCCATGAGGACCAGCGCCGCATCGAGTGCGGCGGCGCGCTCGGCAATGACTTCGGCGGGAGAGCCAGCCATGACAGCCCAGCTCACCGGAATGTCATGCGTGGTGGAGAGCTTTTCGGCTGTGGCATCCAGGTAGCGGCGGAGCCGTGCCTCCGCATCGAGCTCGGGGCGCGGGACCGCTGGCGCGGGCTTTCTGGTGACCGTGGCCGCGGGCGTGGCCGGTACGACGGAGAGCAGCTGCAGCGTCCGGCGCCAGTGGCGCGCGAGCGATGCCGCGAGTGGTAACACCTGCTCGGCGAGCGATGAGCCATCGAGGGGAACCAGGACATCCATGCCGGCCTCCGCGCTGCGGCGCACCTGGTCTGGGTGCGGAACTCAATAGTGGCATGCAGGCCGTGAAGACACCTTGAAGGCGGAGTGAGCAAGTCGTCAGCAAAAAAAGGGCGGTCCGCACGGCGAGCCTGGCTCGGGTGCGGACCGCCCAACACAGTGGCAGCCGGCAGTCGGAGGATTGCTCCTCTCGTTCTTCTTCTCTCAGCCGCGCCCGACTGGAGGGTTGGCGCCTGGGCTTCGAGAGCTCCCGGTTCAATTCCCGGCGGACGTGATCACGTCCATCGGTTCGCCACTGCGAGCGCTGCAAGTCGGGAGAATCGCGGCTCTCCCCCTGCACGGCACGCCGCCGCGCTGCTGCGGCGTGAGGCGAGGTACGCGATTGACCTCACCTGCGGAACAAGATCGCACCGAGCGCCATAAGAGGACGTGAAGACCATTCGAAGAAATGTTCATGCTCGCCCGGCTGTCGCGAAGCCGGGCCTTCCGGATTCCGCACCCATCCCCCAGATTGGCCACGGCGATACTGTTCAACAGTCCGTCTTGTCCGTCTTGTCCGTCTTGTCCGCCTACGGAGTTTCCATGCGCACTGCGATCCTCCTTGCCGCTGCCGTGGCTTTCGCCACGCCGGCCTCGGCCCAGAATCCCTTCAAGATCAAGACCGCCTCGAAGCCCGTCTCCGTGACGTACGCGATGACCGGTTCCATGACTGGAACCGCCCAGTATGCCGCAACGAAGGACAAGTTCATGCGCCACAGCACCACCACCGGGAAATTCTTCGGCAAGACCACCACCACGGAGAGCTGGTCGCTCTCGACGCCGGAGACCATCTATACGGCCGACTTGGCGCAGAAAAGCGGCCACAAGACGCCCAACATGTTCCCGGTGATGGCCAAAGAGTATGACAAGCTGAGCAGCGATGAGAAGGCGCGCTTCGGCCAGAACATGAAGGACATGGCGCAGCTCTTTGCCCAGGCCTTTGGGGCCGGCGGCTTCTCCGGCGAGGACAAGGGCACCACCGCCACCTACGCTGGCGAGACCTGCGTGGAGCATACCTTCGGCTCGTTTTCCTCCTGCGTGCTCAAGGACGCGCCGCAGATTCCGCTACATGAAAGCGGCAGCATGTTCTGCGTCGACTTCGAGCAGACGGCGACCGCGGTGACCTGGAGCGACCCGCCAGCCGGCGCGTTTGACTTGCCCGCGGGCGTGACCTTCACCGAAGATTCAGCGGTCACGGCCCAGAGCGATTCGATGGCGCGCACCATGATCCGCTACTTCGCCAGCCAGGAGCTGAGCGACTCCCTCGCCGCGGCCAGGGCCAGGGCGCAGGAGCAGCATGCCTCGGCCGGTGCCAATGCCAGCTCGGAGCCCGCCCCGGCGATGAGCAAGGAAGACTGCGAAAAGCTCCGCAACCTCAACCTCGGCACCATGCTGGCCAACTCCTTCAACTCGGTGGTCAAGGACGCGGTGAATGAAGCGGTGCAGGAGAAGGAAGCGGAAATGAAGAGCAACGCCAAGGACAAGATCAAGTCGGCGATCAAGAAGCCGAAGTTGTTTTGAGGTCGAGGGTCGAGAGTCGAGAGTCAAGGGTCGAGAGGTCGAAGGCTAATCCTCGACCCTTGACCCTTGACTCTCGACCCGAAATCTCGCCTCCCACCTCACCCCCGCCCACTCGAACACCAGCATCCCTTCGTTCCTGCCGGTGGGCTCGATGCTGATGGTGAACACCTCCACCGGCATGGGTGTCTTGAGCCGCTCCATTGGCACCCTCAGTACGTCCTGTAACGGATCGTACTCGGTGCCCCACTGGCCGGTCTGGCGATTGAAAATGAGCGAGACGGATGTCGCGGTCGGCAGGGTCCAGAGGGTGTAGCTCCCCGGCGCCAGTGTGTCCCGCCCGAATACCAGCGACCGGTCGGTGCTGAATTGCGTCGCCGCGTTGGCGCCGGTGCGCCAGACCTGGCCAAACGGTACGATCCCGCCAAAAATCTTCCGCCCCCGCACATGGGGCCGGCCGTAATCCACCATGAGCTGCGCCTCC
>DASSOW010000284.1:0-4656 GCA_035700175.1 Gemmatimonadales bacterium
TCGACGGCGCCGACCGCACTGATACATACTCCATGGAGCCTGGGAGGGGCTGGGACCGAATCCGGGGGTGGGATGCGGGGCTCCGGCAAGAGCACAACGCCCTCGCCCGCCTGGATCATGTCGGAAAAGATCACCAGAGTCACTGGCAGGTCCACAGTCGCCGACAAGTCATCTACGAATCGGAGAGAGGCGAACAGATTGGTGCTGCGGGCCGGCGGACGCTGCGTAATCAACGTACGGATCATCCGGGACGCGTCCTGCCTCGCGTATGCGAGCGTTACGGAATCGGGATTGCCGTACGCCTTTCGATTATCGCCCTGCGGCACCGGCACCTCTATTGGCCTGCAGGCTGCGCTCCTGCCGCCGGCGCAAACATCCATGATGGCAAGCCTGTCACCCGTCTCAATGTCCTGCAAAAGTTGCTGTACAAGTCCGAGGTCGGCCTTCTGCTGGTCGGGCGTCCGACTACCCGAGTGGTCAATAGCAAGAACGAGGAACCGGGGCGATCGAGTTTTCACTGTAGTCTGCGCCACCGAGGTCTGTACCACGCGGGTCGACTGCGCCTCGCTTTGTCCGCAGGCCGTGAGTACCGTCGCGAGCAGTCCTAAGGTACCAATTCGCATCATGCCTGGCCCTCCGGTGGAACGGCCCCTATCGACCGCCTCTCAGGCGAATCGGGCCGACTTGAACTCTCCAGAACAGCCAGTTTCCGGTTCAATGATGCTTCCATCACTCGGAGCTCCTTCAGCCGGGCTACCTGCCCGGCATCCGGGACATACTGTGGCGCTTCAAAGCTGATCGTTGCATCATCGCGGAAGGCAAGGATGTCCCGAGTGTCGAGCGCACGACGTCTCGCGTTTTCCGCACGAAACATTGGAATCATGCAGTTCAGTCGGTCGGCGACCGCCTGCCACTGCTGGTACGGATCGACGGATGTGAGCTCATCGGCACGATTCAGCGACTCGCTGGCTCTGCTGACAGCGTCAGTCACGGAGGCCGCGTGTTGGCGGAATTTGACCCGGAGAGCCTCTACACGATCCTCCGAAGGCTGCAGGACCGCCTCGGTATCGGCAGAGAGTGCAAGATCTTCGTCGGCAGCTGAGCGCACGGCTGGCTCGGGCAACGCTGACATCATCGGCCCTGGCTCCAGTCGCTCAAAGGAATGAATTACCTCTTCCCGATGGTAGCCCGCGACGATTGCCGTAATAACAAGTACAATGTTGAGAAGCAGAATGGGAACGTTAAGCTCACCGATCGATTCCGCGTAATCCTTGCGGGAGCGTCGGTACGTAAGCTCACTGGACGACTCCAGCTCCCGCTGCCGCAGCTGATTGAGCTGCTCGCCAACAACCAGCAACCCTTCGCTTTCGCTCTCGGCCACGAGCGCTGCCAATCGAGTCGAATCGCCACCATGAGCTTCCGCAGCTCGCTGATACCTGTTTTGCGCCACGGGCGCTATACCAGATCTGGCGACATAGAGAGCTACCAAAGTGATCACAATACCGGCGCCGGCAAAGCCCAATGGCCAAAGCGACTGCACCCGGATCGGCCGCGCGCTGGCTTCGAGCTCTTCCGAGCCAGGCCGTGAAGACACAACAAAGCGCCGGAGGGAACTGCCGAAGGCGTGCCCCAGCCACAGGAAGAACAGGATGACGCTGAATGCCAGTAAAGATGGTTCTGGATGGACCAGAAGTTCGAGGCGGAGATGCTTGAGCCCGTACCAACTGATGTTACCGAGGTTCGTCCTTACCCAGTCCTGCACAGCGAGGCTCACATCCCGGTCCGATGGGAACAGCTCAGCAAAGACCGGAGCATTGGCAAAAAAGTCAGCCAGCAGAAGTAGAGCCATCAGCGGGAAGAACCAGTATGCCCTCAGGTGTCGAGCAGCAAGAGTGATGGAAACGTTCTTGACCACTGCCGGGCCCGGAATCATCGGCACGGGTAGATCAGAAGAAGGCACTTGTGCAGATCCCGCCGACTCGTCTGAAGGCACGATTGGAGCTTCGCCATCCAATTCGTCCGACCTGCGCTCCCGCGGTTGCAGTTGCTCCAGCTGTCGCTGGACACTCGTGGCCTTTCGATTCTCAGAGCTGGCCCGTCGTAGCTCCTCAGCAGCGGAGGTCAACTCACCGGCCAAGGCCCCCCGCATCTTCCCGTTGATGCTCTTGACCCACTTCCGGAAGATCTCTCGCGCTCTGTTCGCAAGCAGCTCTTCCTCCTCGATCGGCGCCGTCGCAGGCAAGTCGTGTCGCGGCAAGCCCTTGTCAGCGAGGGCCTGGGCCAGCCCCATGGCTTCCTTCTCGATCGCCGAGTAATCGAACCCGAGCCCTACTTCTCCGCCCTTCAGGGTCTGATGAACGATGTCATTGACCGAGGCCGGGCGAGTCTGACTTGATGGTGTGCCAGGCGGCTCGGATTCCGACAGCTGAAACCGGTCAGGGCCCGCAGTACGGGGCGGTAGAAAGCCAGCGTTCGCACCGTCGCCCGGCATTGGCATTCCGCCGTCCAAGGGCAACTCGGAATACCGGGGCGATGAACCATTTCCCGCCTGACTATCGGAAGCCCCGAGTTCGCCCGGCTCCGAGGGGTCTTCCTGTCCCGGATCGGCCCCAAGGAGCGGCTCCTGGCGAGGAGATGCCGAGTCCCCCGTAGCGGACTGAATAAGTCTCTTCAGTACGGACATGTGACCCTCGGCGCCCTAGGAACCTGTGCGCGAGCGAAGCTCGCCGGTACGCGAATTGAGCCGGAACTGATGAAGTATCGTGTAACGATTCTCAGTAGACGGAATCCCGACATCTATCGTCCTCACGCTCTCATCCGGCAGAAAATCGAGCGCGACGTCAAATCGCCTTCTCGCCGCAAGTTTCCGTCGAACGACGCCGTCAACCAGCACCAGCGCGGCGGTGCGCGCGCGACCCCGCAACACGACCGCTAGTGCCTCGCCATCGGCGCGGAACAATTTGACATTGTGCAACTTTGCGTCAGCATGCGCTGGTCCGGACGCCGTCCAGGATGGGACTCCCTGCCCTGACACGGTAAGCGTGCCATCGTAGACCGAGATCCAGCCGCCGCTAGAGTTGACGACCCGACGTCCAAAGCCAACGTGGTATTCCCCGGCTGCGACTGGCACGGGAACGTCTAAAGTGGCGACGCAATGTTGATCGACAGTCGAGGACTTCACAAAATTGGTCCGCAGAAAAGCTGCCAACTCCGTCTTCGGAGCCAGCTCGATACTCGCCCTCAACACAAACCAGGACTTCGGTACTCGCTGGACAGCCGCCGCCTCCAGTGCCACGCGGCTCGCCACGCCAAAGAGCTGCGTCGCATAGACTTTGCCGTCACTGGCCCGAGCTATCCCAACGCCCGTCGATTTCCAATCCGCGTCCAGAAGATTGCGACGGTGCCCCGGGCTTTTAATCCAACCTTGAACGAAATCCGCTGCGGTGGCCGATTGCGCAAGCGCCGCAATGTTCTCCCCGACTGCTTCAAATGAGCCACCAGCGGCCCGAACCCGATCGTCACACTGTTCTAAGCCCTGCACCGGTGACCGATGAGAGAAGAACGACATCCTGGCCATAGCCTGTGAATGTGCACGAGCAGCCCGCCCCAGCATACTATCGCTCTCGAGACGGGACCGGCCGTGTGCCAATCGCTGACTGTTCACAAACTCAACAATCTGTTTTTCGAACGCATCCATCTTGTAATCCATGTTTCAGCAGCAGTCCGGTTCACTCCACCCCCGCCAACCTTACCAGCACCCCCTCGCATCCCACCCCGCACAAGAGGTCGCGCCACCGCACCACCTCATCCCGCTCCACCAGCTCCTGGTGCGCCACCTTGTTGCGCGCCTGGGCCAGCTCGTCCAGCACCGGTGGCAGTTCCCTGACGAAGAACCCGCCGTTGGTGAGCCGCCGGCAGAGGTAGTCCGAGACTTCGCGGTCTGTGAGATACTCCGCGAGCCGAGCCAGGCCGAGGGGTCGCTCGGTTACCAGCCGGCTCTGGCCGTCGTCATTCCAGTACCGTACCGCCGGTGGGGCGTCCACCAGCGCCTGACGGAGGAGGGTGTTGCAGCGCACCTCCAACGCCTTGGCGTATTCCAGCAGCACCAGCCCCAGGTCGAACATCTGGTCCCGGACGTGCTCCCGGAACATCCGCTCGCCCGAGGCGATGAAGGTCCGGGTGGTGGGGCCGAACTCCCGCCAGGCGGTGAGGCCGAAGAGGTTTTCGCGCAGCTCGCGCTCCATCGCGCCGGTGCCGCCCTGCTCCGCGTCGAACTCGACCCAGAACCGGTCACCCGCGTAGGACTGGCGAGTGGCGGGGTCGAAGTACCGAATGGGCCGAGTCTCGGTCACGATCAGCGGGAGCTCGACCATGCCGCCATAGAGCGAAACCGGTCGGTCCCCATAGCGCACGTTGGCGAGCGTCCTCAGCTCATGCGCCACTTCGGTGGTGTCGTTGTCCACCACCCGCCGCACATCCCAGAGCTTGAACCAGCAGTCGCAGAGGCCGGCGGCGCCGCGCTCCTTGCTGAGTTTCCTATAGAAGGAAGGGACCTGCGTATCGCCGCGCGCCGGCGGCTCCCGCCGCACCTCGCCCAGGTGCGCCACGTAGAGCGAGGCGTAGTCGGTGAGATAGAGATGGGTCTCGGGCCCCTCG
>DASSOW010000285.1:0-6329 GCA_035700175.1 Gemmatimonadales bacterium
AGGAGCTGGCGCGACGAGCCTCTCTCGAGCGAGGGCCAACAAGTCCGGCTGATATCCTGCGTGGCGCGCGTGATTCAACGGTCTTCTTCAATGCCGGCGCGGAACGGCCAGGCCCTGCTGCCTCACAGTGAGCGCCTCGGATACATGATGGGCGAGATGGGCGGGATGGGCGGGTGGGACGGACGAGGTGGACTGGGCGGACTAGTAGGACTGACTCGTCAAGGCCAGCAGCCAGCAGCCAGCGACGCAATTGCCTGTCCTACCCGTCTTGCCCGTCCTGTCCGTCCTGAACATTCACCCTCGGCCGCACCAGCTGCGGCAGCACGAACGTGGCGAGGCGCCGCCGAGCCGCCGGGCCGCCCGAAACCATCACCCGCACGGTGTCGCCGACGCGAAGCCGCAGGACTGCCGCTCGCAGCTGCTGAACGCTGTCGATCGGGGCGCCGTTGATGGCCAGCACTGTGTCGCCGGTGTGGAGTCCCGCCCGTGCCCACGCGCTGTTGCGTTCGAAGATGCGCAGCAGTGGATGGCTTGCCCCATCGGGCAGCCAGCCGAAGACCCGGAGATCGGGCCTCGGCGTGCCATCCGGTGCCGAGTCCGCGACCGAGTCGATTCGGACCTGGATGCCAGCCAGCGCGAGATAGTGGTTGAAGTCGAGCATGTGGGCAGATCGCACGTAGCGTTCGAAGAAATCGTGCGTGCGGCAGCTGCACACCGAGTCCACCACCTCCTCGATGCCGGCGCTGGTGTAGCCGGTGCCGCCGCCGAACCGCGCCATCATTGCCCGCATCACGTCATCCAGCGAACGGCGCCCTCCGGTGGCATCCCGGACGATCAGGTCCAGCATCACCGCGATCAGCTCACCCTGGACGTGGACGCTGGGGTTGTCGTCGCCGTAGTCCATCATGCTCGTCGCATTGGCAACGAGACTGGCCTGCTCGGGCGAGATGAGCCAGTTGCCGGAGTTGGCCAGGTATGCCGAAATACGCGACTCGAGATGCGCGGCTCGGGTGGAATCCTCGGGCCGTAGCCCAGCCCGCCGGATCAGCAGGTCAGTGTAGTACATGGTGATCCCCTCGTACCACCACGCCCCCGTGGTCGGAGGGATGGGGCGGTAGTCCAGCGGCCACCAGCCGACCGGCCGGATGCGCACCTCGTTCCAGGTATGGAAGTACTCATGCAGCGTCTCCGGCAGCTCCGCGATCGGGTCCCGTGCGAGTTCCGCACTCGGCGCGCCGATCGTGACCGAGTTGGCGTGCTCCAGGCCGCCGTAGGCGCCGTCAACCATGAGGAAGGTGAAGTCCCGGTAAGGCGCGCCATGGAAGAGGGCGATGGCCTGCCGAGCCACGCGCTCGATGCCGTCCACGAATGCCGTCGTGTCGAACGGCGTCGCCGAAGGAAGCGGCCAATAGGCAACTCGATGGGGAACACCATCAACGGTGAATTGCCAGTTGTGGAGCCGGCCCACCAGAATCGGCGAATCCAGCAGGACGCTGGCGCTGGAGGCCGTGAACGTCCGGGGATCCGCGGTCGGCGTGAGCCCGGTCGCCACGTCCCATTCAGGCGGCAGGTCGAGCCGCACCTGCGCGGTGGCGGTTTCATTCCCGGGCATGTACATGAATGAGTGTGGGCCGCCGACGAGGCCGCCGGTGGAGGAGACGAACGCGCGCCAGGAGGGCCGGCTTGGCTCGGGCCACGCTGCGGGCTCGATCCGATAGCGCACCACGGCCGTGCCGCCCGGAGAGGTAACCTGCCAGAGCGCGCTGTCGAGCCGCGCAATGGCCGCGCCGCCGCCCGGCGATTCCACCGAAAGGTCCCTTACATACCGCCAGTAGCGATCGTCATACTCCGGATGGCGCATCATGGCGACGCGGAACGTGCCGGGCGTGTTGCGAATCCGCATCTCGACGGCGTAGCCGCTAGTGTCGCCAGGGCGGACGCGCAGCACATATTCGATCACCGGCTGCTGGGCGCAGGCCGCCGTAGTCCACAGGAGAAGCAGAGCGGTGATCGTGCTGCTGGGTCGCATGGCACGCCTCGGCGAGGAAGGGGCGAAGTGCCCTGGGGCGAATGACTTGCCATGGTGAGACGCCGGTGGTGGCGCCGGGGTTTGAAAGGCTAGTCGCGGGTCACGAGCCGTGGGTGGCCCAGTACTGTCATTGCTTCGCCTCGCTTCGCGAGGCTCGCAATGACATGTCCGCGGCGGGCTGATGACCGTTGACGCCCTGTCCGCTCGTCCGCCCCGTCCGTCTTGTCGCTCACGGCCCCATGCGCCGCATCGTGTAGACGACCGGCTCGCGGCCAGGCTCCGCCGGATGCAGCGTCGCCGTCCATTCGTCCGAGGAGACACGCGTGAAGGTGAAACCACCGCCTGCCACGCCGCGCTTGATGAAGCTGACGCTGGTGGGGGTGAAGGCCCTCGCGGCATAGGTCGACCGCGGACTCCGGCTCTCTACGATGCCGTCCCGCCAGGCGATAATCGAGGAATCGGTCGCAGACGCGAGCGTCGAGTCCGCGAACGAGCGCATCCGCAGGGTCGAGTCGTTGATCAGTTCATACTGCTCGAAGAATGCGGGATACTCTCCGCCGCTCCCGCGCCACGTTCCGGTAATCCACTCCAGCTGGCGAAACTGCTCTCGGGTGACCGCAGCGGCCTGGTTCTGGGGAGTGCCAGCAGGGCGGCACGCTGCCCCCAGAAGGATGAGGGCCATGACGAAGCTGCGTTTCATCATCGCATCACCTGCCCATCTCGCCCATCGTGCCCATCCCGCCCATCCTGTCAACCACCCCCATCGTAAACCCGCCCGCCGAGTCTGGGGTCGAGATCAGCAACTGGGTGGGGGAAGCCGCCAGCAGCTTGCTCCAGCCATGCAGCTGGATGGCGCGGATGAACTTCCCGTCCCGTCCCACCTCGTGGTACATCTGCATGGTGTCGGCGATGTGGCGGCTTTTTTCCAGGAAGACGTGGCCGTCGCTCGAAGCGAACGCTCCCACAAACGGCGGCTTGATGGGCGCAAACTGCAGCAATCCCGCGGTACGCTGCAGCTCCGGCGGGAAGGTTGCGATGAAGCGCTCGCGATCAGTCTCGGTGACTTCGAGGATACGGTCCATGAGCGGCCGGCCCTGGTGCCAGTCGCCGGTAGTGTCGCGCCAGTCTACCCGGTTGTGATAGTGCCGAGCCACCCAGACGGAGCCATCCGGCAGGACACCCCAGTAGTCCTCACCGCTGAAGATACGGCGGTCAAAGCGGATGCCCTGGTCGGTGACGACCTTGGCAAGCTCGAGTGGGGTGAGTTGGGCGACGGTGTCCGGCTTTGCCGTAGGTGAAGCGAACCGCACCACCGCCGAGCTGTCCCGGTTGCCGCTGCCGTCTGGCCCCGGGTTGGGTGAGAGCTTTCCGTAGAGCCGGCCCTGTGCGTCGATGTCCGCCGGCAGGACGCCGCCGTCGAGCAGTGGCATGTCGCGCACGAACTTTCCGTCGGCGGTCCAGGCTGTTACCCGGCTGGTGCCCCAGTCGCTCAGGAAAAAGGTGTCGGCCAGGGCAAAGAGCCGGACCGGATGCTGGAGCCGGTTGGCGGCATCGAGCCGGGTTGCGCTCTTCGCCGAGAAGTCCAGCAACGCCACGCGCTGGTCATCGGGTGACAGTACCACGAACCGCTCGCCACCCACCCACGCCCCCTCGGCGTCCTGCCGGATGTCCACGTGGACGGTGTCGGCACCGGCGGAGAGGATGACCGGCGGCGGGGGTGGCTCGGGCTTGCCGCAGGCGGCGAGGAGGAGGGCGGCGGCAGCGGCGAGAGGATGAGTGCGCATGCCTGTAAGATGGGCAGGATGGGCAAGATGGGCGAGATGGGCGGGGGTCGGGCGGACACGGCGGACTGGACGGACAAGGCGGACAGGGCGGACGAGACGGACAAGGCGGACAGGGCGGACTGGCCGGACTGGACGGACAAGGCGGAATGATCAGCTTGGTCCGTCTCGTCCGTCTCGTCCGTCTCGTCCGTCTCGTCCGTCTCGTCCGTCTCGTCCGTCTCGTCCGTCTCGTCCGTCTCGTCCGCCCTTACCGCCTTGTCAACACCTTCTCAAACCACGCCGTCGCGCGAGGGTCGTCGCTGCGCGAGAGCCAGAACATCGCATTGCGACGGATTTCAGGATCGCGATCCGACTCTGAGATCTTGATCAGCGCTGGGACGCTCTCGTCGGCCGGGCGGCGGCTCAGGCCGAATACGGCTGCTTCGCGCACCTCGCGGTCCTCGCTCGCATCCTCGGCGATGGCGCCCATCGTCTCCACCACCTTGTCGCCGGCCGACTGGCCCACCCAGAACAGGGCGCTCTGCCTGGTCTTCTTCGGCAGGTCCTTGTCCTTCGCCATCGCAAGCAGCTCAGGCCAGACGGTAACGCTGTCGGCCAGCTGGGCCGCCAGGATGGACTGGTTGCTGGTGGAAGAGTTCTTCCGCGCGACATCCAGCAGATACCTCGCGGCATCGGGTGCCCGCACCATGCCGAGGTCGGTGGCGGGCGGCGCGTTTGCGCGCCAGGAGCCGCCCACCCGCACCTCCACGTGATTGATGGCGGATCCGGTCTTCTTGAACACGACTCGCACCGGGCCGGGGTCGCAGTCGCTCTCCCACTGCGAGTCACGGTCGCGCGACGTGTTGATGTTGGTACCGTTGCCGCAGACGCCGGCGCGGGCGGTGTAGCTCATCCGCACCACGCCATCGGGCGCGCGGGCCACGCGTTCGGCCACCGACTGCGCCCGGAGCAACCCGGGCGCGAGCAGGGCGGCGGCCATCAGGACGGTTGGTTTCATTGTTCCAGCATCTCCTCGAGGAGCCTGGTGGCGCGCGGGTCCTTCGACTGGCTCAGCCAGAAGATGGCCTGCTGGCGCAGTTCCCCGTCCTTTGAGGTCTTCGCGATGTTGATGAGCCGGTCGGTGATGGCCGGGTCGTTGGGGCGGCGCGCCATCAGCATCACCATCATGCCCTGCATCTCGTCATCGGCCGGCAGCGAGTCGAACAGCTTGAGCATATCGGCTGTCGGCAGGTCGCTCTGCACCAGCGTGACCAGCGCCTGCTGGCGCAGCTCGCTGTCCTCGTTCTTGTTGGTGGCGATCTGCATCAGCCACTGGGTGTCCTTGTCGTGGCGCGTCATCATGGCGACCAGGATCTGCTGCTTCATCTCCGTGGTCTTGGCGTTGGCATAGAACTGCTTGAGCTCCGCCGGCGTGGTCTCCGGGTCGCGCGCCACCTGGAAGAGCGCCGCCTCGGTCAGCTCGGGCGAGAGTCCCGGCGTCGTGACATACGAGCGGAGCAGGCGCCGGGCCGCCGGGTCCCTCTTGGTGCTGAGGGCAAAGAGCGCCGCCTGCTGGACGTCTTCGTCCTTCGTGGCGCGCAGCACCGAGTCGAGCACGGTCACGGCGCGTGGATCATCGGTACGCGCGAGCCAGAACACGGCCTGCTGGCGCACTTCTTCATCAGGATCGCCCACCGCCTGCAGCAGCAGCTTGCTCGCCGCCGGGTCGTTGCTGGTGGCCAGCACGAAGAGTGCATGGCGCCGGAGGCACGCCGAGCCCGAATCTCGCCTGGCCATCACCTTCTCGATGATAGGAATGGCGCGCTCGGGGTTGTTGCGCATGAGGCCCTGCAGCGCCATCACCTTCACGTCGGCGTCCTCGCCGCAGTCGTCGTCACCCATGGCCAGCATGGGCCTGGGCGCCCTCGGCGGCTTGGGTGCCTTGGGCGTTCTTGGCGTCTTCGGAGGCATGGGCGCAACGACCGGTGCCGTCATCCGCACGAGGTCTTCACTCGCGTTCATGTCGCCCAGCCGAGCCAGCTCTGACGTGATGCGCACCGACAGCGTCTCCGCGTCCCCCCGGGTCGCGGCCTGGGGGAAACGGCTCTGCTGCTCGTCGAGCCTGGACGACGCGCGCTGCAAGTTGGCGCGCCCGCCGAGGCGGTAGAGCGCGAATGCCTGCCAATAGAGCCCATCAGCGACATAGCCGGATTCAGGATACTTCCGCTCCAGCTGCTGGAAGGCCTCGAGCGCCTCCCGGAAGCGACCCTTGTTGAGCGCCTCGCGGGCCACTCGATAGATGGAGTCGGCGGGATCGGCCTGGAGCCACGGTGCCGGGGCGACGGTCGCTATACGCTGTGCGCTGTGCGCTGAGCGCTCGGCGCTCGTCGCCAGACGCTCGACACCCTGCGGCGCCTGCACCCCCACACCGAGCATCACTGCCCCGGCCAGAACCAGCATGAAACGCGACATCAGAGTGCTCCTTGCGGCACGGCCGCGACGGGACCGGACGTGACTTCACTCCGGATCCGGGTAAG
>DASSOW010000286.1:0-9330 GCA_035700175.1 Gemmatimonadales bacterium
CCGAGCACCGGCCGGTTGCAGAGCAACTGGTGGCGTTTGCCCGGGTCGTCGTCCACGAACCCGGCCAGTCGCAAGTGCAGCTTGGGGTTGGCCAGCAATTCCTTGGCAATGATTTCACCTGCCGCGCCCGCACCCACAATCAGCGCAGCTTCACCGGCCGATTCGTCCGACCGGGCCGATCGCCCCGTCGCCCGCCGCTTGGCCAGTGCCCGCGGCGCGCACACAGCCGCGACGCTTGCCAGCGCATCCAGGGCCAGCACCGACACTGGAACCCGGACCGTTGCGAAGCCGGAGAGCGGAATCAGGACGGCGCCGACGATGCCGCACAGCACCGCCGAGATCGCCATGGCCCCGAGCACGCGAGTGAAGTCGCGCACCTCGGCGTGTGCCCAGAGGCGATTGTAGAGCCCGAATGCGGCCAGGATGGAGAGCTTGAGAGGGGTCGTAGCCGCCGTATACAGCAGCAAGGCGCCGGTGTCGGCCAACGGCCAACCCCAACCCTCGAACCGCGCGGCATAGGCGACGAAGGGCAATCCCACGAACGCAATAGCGTCCGAGAGAAAGACGTGACGGTTCCTGATTGCGCTGGTCATTGCGACGGGGGCTCGCTATGAAGGCGGAGCGCTGTTGGCGCCCGCGCACCAGGTAGCAACTGCGTTTACATCAGATCGTGCGCGCGTAAGCGCAAGTCCTGAGCCCGCGTTCGCGGCGCCTAACGACCCGAAACCCGCACCACCTCTACAGAGTTGGCTCGTTGATTTGCCGACACTTAGGACGCGTGATGAAGATCACTGTTACAAGGTGAGATAGATCACAACGCAGGCGATTGGGGCGCTGTTTCCACAGTTGCGTAGCGTTGGCGCCACATCGGACTGCAATTTTTGTCGGGGCCGCGGTGGGCTCCACATGAGGAAAAATGGGGCGGTCCCCGTCGGCCGCCCCATTGCTGCTCCTACTTCTCGGTAATCCGCAGCGCGATCCGACGGTTCTGTGCTCTCCCCGCCTCGGTGGCATTGCTGGCCACCGGGTGTTCCTCGCCGTACCCCTCCGATTCCAGCCGCCCCTTGTTGACGCCAAGGGTGACGAGCTGGTCCATGACGTTGCGCGCGCGATTCTCCGACAGCGTCTTGTTGGCGTCGTCGTTGCCCGTGCTGTCGGTGTAGCCGCCAATCTTGGCGTGAACATCAGGGTAGGCCGCCAGGATCGCCGCCAGGTTCCGCAGCTGGGCCTGGGACTCCGGCAGGAGGGTCGCCGAGCCGGTCTCGAAGCGGAGCCGGTCAAAGTTGAACCAGGTGTCCTTGTCCGGCTTCACATTTGAGTCGTTGATGAACGCGACGACACGGGCCTCGAGGCTGGTGTCGGGCACCGAGAGCCGGCTGCCGTTCGGCAGGACGACACTGGCGTTGCCGCCAGGCGAGTAGGCCTGCACGTCGGCGGAATCATTCATGGTGCCCGCCGGCGCCATGGTGGTGTCCATCGCCATGCGCTCACGCACCGGTCCGTTGGTGCGTGAGGCAAACCAGATGATGCCCAGGATGACGGCGGCCGCGACGGCGAGCCAGACCCATCCCAGCCCACCCGCCTGCCGGCTGCCCTCATCTTCCACGGTGCGGCGGACGCCGGGCGCTGCCGCACCGAGCCCGAAGAGTGACGCCAGGCCAGCGGGTGCGGCACTGCGGATCGAGTCGGCCTCGTTTGTGAGCAGGGCAGTGAGACCATCCGCCGACAGGCCGTCGCTCCGCACCCTCTGTCCCAGGAGACCGAGCACGACCGGTGCGAGCGTCGAGAGGAGCGCGGCGGCGGTGGAGGATTTGAGCCCGCTGGTGCGGGCGACCGCATCCGACACGGCAGCACTGTTCCCTCCGAAGACCATGGAGAGCAGCCGGCTTCCCAGGGCGCCAACGCCGGTCGCACCTCCGCCGAGCAGCGAAGCGAGACCTCCCTCAGCAAGTCCGTCAGAATCGGTCGCGGCCTGGGTAACCAGGCCGTGTACGTCGCGCATTGCACCTGCATCGCTGGTCCGGTTGAGCAGGCCCAGCAAGATGGCCCCGAAGCCGCCCAGCAGGCCTCGCGAGGTGTTGGACTCGGATTCGCCGAAGCGGCTGGCGACCGAGGAAATGGTGTCAGGTGTCAGGAGGTTGCGGAAGGAGTCGAGGAGCGTGGACGACATGGTGGCCTCCAGTGTGGTGGGACGGCGCTGGTGAGGAAGCGACGCCATCTGGAAGCTAGAGTCGTAAGTCGCAAGTGGTAAGTCGTGCGACCCGCGACTTGCGACTTACGACTGTACCGCAGCCCTCCTCAACCGGTCCATCACGCCCAGCCACTCGGGGGCGTCCGGTGGTCGCTCCACGAGGATAAGCTGGCTGCCGAGATCATCCAGGGAATGCAGCGCCGCGTAGAGTCGGCTGGCGTACGCCGCGGGATCGTTGGGCATCCTCAGCGGATGCTGCACGGGCCAGACGAGGTCGGTCAGCACCAGTGCGCCAACCGGCATCCCACCCGCTCGAGCCGCTTCGCGCTCGACCTCGGCTGGACTGACCAGCACCAGCGGTGCGCGTGGCGCATAATGGCGCTCGTGCATGCCGGGTGAGAGTCGAGGGGCCGAGCCGGTAACCAGTGGCGGTGGCGCAATTGCGCCAATGGTCTGTTCCAACTCCGCCAGCGTCACCATTCCGGGACGAAGCAGCCGGGGCGTGGGCCCGGTGAGGTCGAGCACCGTGCTTTCAATGCCCACCGTGGTCGGCCCGCCATCGAGAATGAGATCGACCTGATCACCGAGCGAGCGCACCACGTGATCGGCTGTAGTGGGCGAGAGTTCGGTGAACCGATTGGCGCTGGGAGCGGCGACGGGCAGCGCCGCCGCACGCAGCAGCGCCAGTGCCACGGGATGCGAGGGTACCCGAACGGCTACCGCGGGCAGCCCGGCGGTCACGAGATCGGGCACGAGTGCCCGCTTGGGCAAAACCAGCGTAAGCGGCCCCGGCCAGAATCGCTCGGCCAGCAGGGCCGCACGCTCGGGCCATTCGGCCACCAGTTCGCGCGCCACCAGCGCATCAGGGACGTGGGCAATGAGGGGATTGTTGTCAGGGCGGCCTTTGGCCACGAAGATCCGCCGCACCGCGTCGGCGTCGAGCGCGTTGGCGCCGAGACCGTATACTGTTTCGGTGGGGAAGGCCACGAGGCCTCCCTGCCGCAACACGTCGGCGGCCACGGCAATGGCTTCAGGATCGGGCACCGGGGGGAGCGCGCTGAATCGTTGCATGACTACTCGTCGCCTCGCACCGGACGCCGGGAAGTCTTGAGATTCCCCCTGCGGCGCTTGGCTTCGAGCCGTGCCTCGCGTGATGCCTTCGGCACCCCGGTCTTCCGCCGCGGCTTGGCGGCGCGCAACGCGTTGCGCACGGTGGTCACCAGCCGGGCCACGGCCTCCTCCCGGTTCTGCAGCTGGCTTCGGCGGCTCGCCGCCACGATGCGGAGCCACCCGCCGGCGTCGAGCCGAGACGCGAGGCGCGCCAGCAGGCGCGCGCGCTGGTCCGGATCGAGGCTCGGCGACTCGGTCACGTTCCACCAGAGCTCGATCCGCGTAGCAGAGCGATTGACGTGCTGCCCGCCCGGGCCGCCGGCTGGCGTAGCGCGAAACTCCAGCTCGCGGAGCGGCAGCGTGAGCTGGTCGTTGATCGGCAGGGTGCGCGGAAGCATCCTGTAGGCTAGGGCGGAGCCGCCCTGTTTGGCAATCACTGCCCCGCTGTGCCCGGCCCCCGGCCGTGATACCTTTCGGCATGGATCCGATCAAGCCGCTCCTCGATACCCTTGCCGCACTCGACAATGCCATCCTCGGTTACTCCGGTGGGGTGGACAGCTCGCTCCTCGCCGTGGCCGCCCGCCGCGCGCTCGGTCCCGACCGCTTCCTCGCGGTCATTGGTCGCAGCGCCTCCTATCCGGCGGTGCAGTACGCACAGGCCGTGGGGCTGGCGCGCCAGTTTGATGTTCCACTCTTCGAGCTGGACACGCAGGAGCTGGGTGACGCGCGCTATCGCGCCAATGCTCCCGACCGCTGCTTCTACTGCAAGCACGAGCTCTGGTCTGAGCTGACCTCGCTGGCAACCGAACGCGGATTCAGCTGCATCCTGGACGGCACCAACGCCAGCGACACCGGCGAGCATCGTCCGGGCATGCGTGCGGCCGCTGAATTCCAGGTCCGCTCGCCGCTCGCCGAACTGGGCTGGACCAAGGCGCAGGTGCGCCAGGCGTCGCGTGCGCTCGGCTTGCCCAACTGGGATGCTCCCGCTGCACCCTGCCTCGCGAGCCGTATCCGCTACGGCGTGGAAGTGACTCCTGAACGCCTGGAGCAGGTGGAGCGGGCCGAGGAGCTGGTGCGCTCGCTCGGCGTCAGGGGGAACTTGCGGGTGCGCCATCTCGACACCATGGCACGCATTGAGGTTGATGCGGATGAAATGAACCTTGTGCGGGAACACTGGGACGTGATCGAGCGGCAGGTCGCCGCGCTCGGCTTCGTCGCGGTCGAGCTGGACGAACGGGGTTACCGCCGCGGCGCGCTCCTCTCCATGACGGGCGCTGGCTGACGCATGCGCCTCTTCGCCGCCATACCGCTGCCCCCGCCCGCGCAGGCAGAGTTTACGCGCGTCCTGCGTGAACTCCGCGCACTCGGGTGGCCGGTGCGCTGGGTCCAGGACAATTCAGCCCACGTCACGCTCAAGTTCTACGGCGAAGTGCTGCCGGAGCGGCTCGATGTCGTCACGGAAGCCGTCGAGCAGGCAACCCGGGGCGCGGTGGCAATGGGCCTGCGCTTCACCACCATCGGCGCCTTTCCCGATCATCGGCGGCCGCGCGTACTCTGGCTCGGGCTCGAGGCACCGCCGGCGCTGGAACTGCTCAAGGACAAGGTGGAGCGGGCGTCCGAGGCGATCGGCTTCGCACCGGAAGGCGTGCCGTTCCGCTCGCACGTCACTCTCGGCCGCCTGCGGGACGGACAGCGGATTCCACCGGGTGCCATCGAGCAGAATCCAGTCGAGCCCGGGGGCACACTCTTCACCGTGCGCCAGGTGGTGCTCTACGAGAGCGAGCTGACGCCGGCGGGCCCGCGGTACTCGTCTCGGTTGACCGTGGAGCTTGCATGAAGGGCTGCCTGCTCGCGCCGTTCAGACTGCTGGGCTGCCTCACGTTGATCCTCATCCTCCTTGCCGGATGGCTGTATCGCGACCGTCTTGGTGACTGGAGCCGTGAGCTGCTGCGGAAGGCGCGACACCAGCCGGCCGCGGTAGCCGAGACCGGCATGCCGTCGCCCTCCGCGCTCGCCGAGGGTCGACGGAAGCTCGCGGCGCTCAAGAGCGGTAGTGATTCTGTGACCCTGTCGGCGGATGAGACTGCGTCCCTGCTCAGTGATGTCCTCGGTCCCTACATGCGGGGAACGTTCGATTCGGTTCGTGTGCGCCTGAGCGAAGGGACCATCGAGGTGCGTGCCAAGGCCAATACGGCGCGACTGCCTGCCGGGCTGTTGGGCCCCCTCGGCATGGCCGTAGGCGACTACGAGCCGATGTCCGCCAGCGGGCCGCTTGCCGTCGCCGCGCCGGGCCGTGGCGCCTGGCGCATCGAGGCGCTCAGTTTCCGCAGCTTTCCGCTGCCATCGGAAGTGGTACCGCGCATGATGGAGAAAGTCACGGGTGATACGTCGCGCGCGGTGCCGGTGCCGCTGCCACGGCAGGTTCGCGCGGTGGCCGTGCATGGCGACGGCGTGACTTTCTATTCGGGGACCCCATGAGTCATCGCGTGCTGATCGTGGACGACGAACCGGGCATCCGGCAGGCCGTGAAACAGGTCCTGGAGTACGAAGGTATCGAGGTGCGTGCCGCAGGTTCCGGCGGTGAGGCCATCACGGTGTATCCCGAGTTCCGGCCGCATGTCGTCTTCCTCGATGTGAAGATGGCGGGCCTCGACGGCCTCGAGACGCTGAACCGCCTGCGGGATCTCGATCCGTCGGCCGTCATCGTGATGATCTCGGGTCACGGCACCGTCACGACCGCGGTCGAGGCGACCCGCCGCGGCGCCTTCGACTTCCTTGAGAAGCCGCTCGATTCCGACCGACTGCTCGTGACGGTGCGCAAGGCCGCCGAGCATGCCGACCTGGTCGGCGAAAACCTCCGGCTCAGGGAAGCGGTGGCCCGCCGCTACGCCATGATCGGCAGCAGCCAGGCGCTCGAGACCACGCGCGACATGATCCAGCGGGTGGGCCCCACCACGGCACGAGTGCTGATCACGGGCGACAACGGCACCGGCAAGGAGCTGGTGGCGCGTGCGCTGCACGAGGCGTCGCCCCGGCGCAACCGGCCCTTCATCGAGGTAAACTGCGCGGCCATCCCCTCGGAGCTGATCGAGAGCGAGCTGTTCGGGCACATGAAGGGTTCCTTCACCGGCGCGTTTGCCGACCGTGCCGGCAAGTTCGAGCAGGCCGATGGGGGCACCCTCTTCCTGGATGAAGTGGGCGACATGTCGCTGGCGGCCCAGGCCAAGTTGCTGCGAGTGCTGCAGGAGGGCGTGGTCACCCGTATCGGCGGATCCAAGGCCATCCAGGTGGATGTGAGGGTGCTGGCTGCGACCAACAAGGATCTCGGCGAAGAGATTGGCGAAGGGCGATTCCGTGAGGACCTGCTGTACCGGCTCAACGTGGTGGAGATTCATGTCCCGCCACTCGATGAGCGCCGGGGGGACATTCCCGATCTCGTGGCGCACTTCACCAGCCAGATTGCCGCCGGGACCGGCGCCACCGCGCGGGGCTTCGACGACGAGGCGGTGCGCCGGCTGCAGCGACGCTCCTGGCCCGGCAACGTGCGCGAACTCCGCAACGCAGTGGAACGACTCCTGATCCTGGCACCCGGCAAGGAAGTGACCGCGGTCGATGTCGAGCGTATCCTGCCCGGGGAGGACGAGGACGGGAACTTCGCTGGTGATGCGGGCGGGGCCCACACCTTTGAAAGCTTCAAGCAGGAAGCCGAACGGAATTTCCTGGTACAGCAGCTCAGGGAGCACGACTGGAACGTGAGCGAGACCGCACGCGAGCTGAAGATGCCGCGTTCCAACCTCTATAAGAAGATCGAGCGCTACGGGCTTCGCCGGGAGAACACATGAGCGACCAGCCAAGAGACTGGGACCGCGAGCTGGCGGACATCGACAAGGCCATCGCCAAGATGCCGACACCGCCTGGCCCGCCCGCGGGCGTGGCCCGGAGCACAGCAGCCGCCGGGGCGGCGGTGGCCGCCCCGGCGGCACTCCCCGTGCGTCGCCGCGACCGGGCTGCGACCTGGCTCTGGCTCGTGCTTGGGCTCACGCTGGCGGTGGCGCTTCCGCTCTGGCCTTATCCTGCCGCATGCGGCACCGGGCTGTTCGGGTATCTCGCAGTGGTGGCGGTACTCGTGATCAGCGCCATCCTCGCGCTGCGCACGAGCTGGCGGGCTCGCCAGGGCAAGGCGAACGCGCTGGCGGTCCTGCTGCTGGTCTGGGGGCTCGCGCTCGGCGCCGCTGCGGTCCTGCCGAGGATCGGCTACGCGAAGGCGAGTGCCACGTGGATGTGTCCTGCGGGAGTCCCGCCGCAGGGTTAGTTTGCTCGAATTGCTGGACGTGGGGCGCGGGGCGTGGGGCTTGAGCACCTGCAACCCACGCTCCATGCCTCAGGCCCCATGCCTCTAACCAAGACCAACATGCCAAAGGTTTTCAAGAACTTCATCAACGGCGAATGGACCGATCCCCGCAGCGGCACGTGGTTCGAAAACCGGAATCCTGCCGACACCGATGACCTTATCGGCCGCTTCCCGGACTCGGGTGCTGCCGACGTCGAAGCCGCGGTGCGCTCGGCGAGACGAGGGTTCGAACAGTGGCGGAAGACGCCGGCCCCGGCGCGCGGCGACGTGCTGCGCCGGGTGGGCGATCTCCTAGTGGCGCGGAAGGAAAAGATCGCCGACGCCATGACCCGCGAGATGGGCAAGGTGCTGGCCGAGACCCGGGGCGATGTGCAGGAAGGCATTGACACCGCCTACTACGCCGCCACCGAAGGGCGCCGGCTTTTTGGCCAGGTGGTTCCCAGTGAACTGCGACAGAAGTGGGCCATGACCTACCGCCGTCCCATCGGGGTGGTCGGGCTGATCACGCCGTTCAACTTCCCGCTCGCCATTCCCACCTGGAAGATGTTTCCCGCGCTCCTCTGCGGGAATTCGGTGATCATCAAGCCGTCGGAAGACGTGCCGCATACCTCGCACCTGCTGGTGGAAATCCTGCTCGAGGCGGGGCTTCCGCCGGAGGTGATCCAGCTGGTGCACGGGCGCGGAGAAACGGCTGGCCGTGCGCTGGTAGAGCACCCCCAGGTTCCGGTCATTTCATTTACCGGGTCAACGGCCACCGGCAGCATCATCGGCGAGACCTGTGGTCGCATGCACAAGCGGCTCTCGCTGGAGATGGGCGGCAAGAACGCCATGATCGTCATGGATGACGCCGACCTCAGCCTGGCACTCGATGGCGTGCTCTGGGGCGCCTTTGGCACCACCGGGCAGCGCTGCACCGCCACCAGCCGGCTCATCATCCACCGGAAGGTGCATGACAAGTTCCTCGCCATGGTAGCGGATGCGGCGGAAGGACTGCGCCTGGGCGATGGTCGCAAGGACAAGACCGATGTGGGCCCGCTGATCCACGAAGAGGCGCGGAAGAAGGTCGAGCGCTACATGGGGATCGCGGAAGAGGAAGGACTCGAGATTGTCACGGGCGGCAAGCGGCCGGGCGGCGCCCGGCTCGGCAGCGGATTCTTCTTCAAGCCGACGGTTGTGGCCGGGGTGCGGCCCGGCATGCGGATGGACCAGGAGGAGATCTTCGGCCCGGTGCTGAGCGTGATCCGGGTCAACTCCTACGAGGACGCGGTCAAGGTCAACAATGGGGTGGCCTACGGGCTTTCGAGCTCCATTTACACTTCGGACGTCAACCGCGCCTTCCGGGCCATGGAAGACCTCGACAACGGAATTACCTACGTCAATGCGCCCACCATCGGGGCCGAAGCGCACCTCCCGTTTGGCGGCGTCAAGGCCACCGGCAACGGACATCGCGAGGGTGGCTGGGAAGTCTACGACTTCTACTCCGAGACGAAGGTGTGCTACGTGGACTATTCCGGTACGCTGCAGCGGGCCCAGATTGACAACTATGAGTGACGCGGGGTAAGGTTCCCGGGTCCTTCCGCTTCAGCGTAACGAGGTTCCATCGCATGCGTCCCTTGCAGGTCGGCGGTAGTAAGCACGGGCCTTCCTTCGACGACAGTTCGCTCGATCAGTACCTGCG
>DASSOW010000287.1:0-5056 GCA_035700175.1 Gemmatimonadales bacterium
CGCTCCGCCCCAACAGCGTGGTGGAGCAGCTGCTGTACGATCCGGCCACCAACCGCCTGCGCGGCGTGCGTGTGATCGACGCCGAGACCATGGAAGCGATCGAGTTCGAGGCCAACCTGGTATTTCTCTGCGCCTCTACCATGGAAAGCGCTCGGCTTCTGCTCCACTCCACCAGCAGCAGCTTTCCCGACGGGCTGGCCAATTCCAGCGGGCAGGTGGGCCGCAATCTGATGGACCACTGCATGGGCGGCGGTGCGGGCGGCAGCGTGGACGGCTTTCTCGACCGGACCACGTCCGGCCACCGGCCCAACGGCATCTACATCCCGCGATTCAAGAACGCCACTGAGAAGAGCAGCAAGTTCCTGCGTGGCTACGCCTATCAGGGCGGCGCCGGCCGGTCGGGCTGGGGCCGTGGCTCATCCACGCCTGGCTTCGGTGCGGAATTCAAGCAGTCGCTGTTTGAGGAGGGACCGTGGGGCATCAGCTTCTACGGATTCGGTGAGTGCCTGCCCCAGGAAAGCAACTACATGACCCTCGACCCCACGGTGAAGGACAAGTGGGGGATTCCCGCCGTGCACGTGAACATGACGTGGGGCCCCAACGAGCGTGCCCTGCTCGAGGACATGCAGGTGAGCGCCGCCGAAATGCTGGAGGTGGCCGGGGTCAAGGACATCAGGACTTTCAATGAGCAGGCTCCTCCGGGGCGCACCATTCACGAGATGGGCACGGCGCGGATGGGCAAGGATCCGAAGACCAGCGTGCTCAACAAGTGGAACCAGGCGTGGGATGTCCCCAACCTGTTCATCACCGACGGCGCCTGCATGGCGTCTACCGCCTGCCAGAATCCGTCCATCACCTACATGGCACTCACGGCGCGAGCCGTTGATCACGCCGTGGATCTCCTGAATCGCCATGAACTGTGATCGCAGGGAATTCATCGCCGCGGCCGGCGCTGGCGCGCTGGCGCTCACGCTGCCGGCGTCCCTCTCGGCCTGCGGCCGCGCCGCGTCAGCCGATCAGTTGGGCGACATCGGCGTCCAGCTCTATACCGTGCGTACACTGCTCGCAAAGGATTTCGACGGCACCATGGAGCAGGTCGCCAGGATCGGCTACCGGGAAGTCGAGTTCGCCGGTTACTACGATCGCACGCCGGCGGCGCTGCGCCGGCAGCTCGATGGGCTGGGCCTCCGGGCGCCCTCGGCCCACATCGGTCTCGAGGACCTGGGCGACAACTGGAGCCGTACACTGGACGCGGCCGAGACGCTGGGACACGACTATCTCGTAGTGGCATGGCTGGATGAGAAGGATCGCTCGACGCTCGGCGCCTTGCGCTCCACGATCGGGAAGTTCAACCGGGCCGGCGAGGAAGCCACGAAGCGCGGAATCGGCTTCGCCTACCACAATCACGACTTCGAGTTCACCCCGGTCGAGGGCCGGCTGCCCTATGATGTCCTGCTCGCAGAGTGCGACCCGGAGAACGTCAAGTTCGAGATGGATCTCTACTGGATCACCAAGGGTGGGCAGGATCCGGTGGCGTACTTCGAGAAGTACCCCGGCCGCTTTCCCATGGTGCACGTCAAGGACATGGCGGCCGGCCAGACGATGGTGAGCGTGGGCAAGGGCCAGATTGACTGGGTCCGGATCTTCTCGAAGCATGACGATGCCGGCATCCAGCACTATTTCGTTGAGCACGACGAGCCGGTGGACCCGATGGCGAGCATTGCGGAGAGCTACCGGTATTTGCGGGGGCTCAGGTTCTGACAGGGCGAGCAAGATGGGCGCTGGCTGCTGGTCGCTGGCTGCTGGCGGGTGTTGTCATTGCGAGCCTCCCGCAGGGAGGCGAAGCAACCTTGCAGCCTTGCCGCGATATCATAGGCGGAGCTCCGCAGGGGCCCCGATGTCGGGCTGCAAGGTTGCTTCGCGCGCCAACGGCGCGCTCGCAATGACACGTCTGGCGCGACCCTCGACCCTCGACCCTCGACCCATGCAACGACGCACCGCGCTCAAATCCCTGGCTTCAGCTGCCGTCGCGCTCAGTGCACAGCGCACAGCGCTCAGCGCCGAACCCGTAGCCCGCGTCCCGCGTCACTCACCCGGCCGCAATCTCGCCCAGTCCGTCACCTACTGGCCCTACGGCGACGTCCCGCTGGACGAGTTCTGCCGCACAGTCAAGACGATGGGACTCCCGGCGGTGGACCTGCTGCAGCCCGAAGAGTGGCCCGTGGCGGCGAAGCACGGGCTCGTCAGCTCCATGGGTTACGCCAGCAAGCGGAAGGATTTCCTGACCCGCGGCCTCTGCGACACGGCGATGCATGACGTGATCGCGCATGAGGTCGCGACGACCCTGCCGCTCGCGGCGAAGGCCCGGGTGCCCAATGTGATCGTCATGTTCGGCAACCGCCAGGGCCGTCCGGACGCGGAAGGAAAAGTCAACGCCATCGCCGGTCTCAGGCGCCTCGCACCGATCGCCGAGCGCCACCAGGTGACCCTCTGCGTGGAGCTGCTCAACAGCAAGGTTGACCACAAGGACTATCAGGGCGACCATACAGCATTCGGCTCGGCCGTGATCCAGGCGGTCGGGTCCCCCCGGGTGAAGCTGCTGTACGACATTTACCACATGCAGATCATGGAAGGCGACGTGATCCGGACCATCCGCGATCACGCGGCGGAGATCGGGCACTACCACACCGGCGGCGTGCCGGGCCGGCACGAGCTCGATGACACCCAGGAGCTCAACTACCGCGCCATCGCGCAGGCCATCGCCGATACCGGCTTCACCGGTTTCCTGGCCCACGAATTCATCCCGACCCGGCCATGGCGCGACTCGCTGCGCCAGGCGGTCCAACTCTGCGACGTGCAGGCACAAGGAGCAAACGCCGAGTGACGCAATCCCAGGGCACGCGACAGGTGTATGACGTCGCCATCGTCGGTTCGGGCGCGGGGGGCGGCATGGCCGCCTACGTGCTCACCCAGGCCGGCGCCAACGTGGTGCTGCTCGAGGCCGGCGGACCGTGGAACAACATGACCGACTCCGCCATGCTCACGTGGGCCTACGACTCGCCCAGGCGAGGTGCCTCCACCAAGGAGCGGCCCTTCGGCGAGTTCGACGCCTGCGTCGGCGGCTGGGAAATCCCCGGTGAGCCCTATACCAAAGCCAAGGGTACCGAGTTCGACTGGTGGCGGGCCCGCATGGTGGGCGGCCGCACCAACCACTGGGGACGCATCTCGCTTCGGTTCGGGCCCGACGACTTTCGCCGGAAGTCCCTCGACGGACTGGGGGACGACTGGCCCATTACCTATGACGACGTCTCGCCGTATTACGACAAGGTGGATGATCTCATCGGCGTGTTCGGCAGCGTGGAGAACTTCCCCAACGCTCCTGACGGCCATTTCCTGCCCGCACCCAAGCCGCGCTGCTACGAACTCCTGGTCAAGCAGGCCGCCGACAAGCTGAACGTGGCCTGTATCCCGGCTCGGCTTTCCATCCTCACCAAGCCGATCCATGACCGGGCCGCCTGCCACTACTGCGGCCAGTGCAACCGCGGCTGCCGCACCAACTCCAACTTCAGCTCCGCCAACGTCCTGATCCCGCCGGCGCTGAAGACCGGGAAGCTCACGCTGCTGACCAACGCCATGGCGCGAGAGGTGACGCTGGGGAGCGATGGGCTCGCCAACGGCGTGGCGTATGTGGACAAGGCCACCAACACCGACCAGCACGTGAGCGCCCGCATCGTGGTGCTCGCAGCAAGCGCCTGCGAGACCGCTCGCCTCCTGCTCAACTCGAAGAGCGGACAGTTCCCGCATGGGCTCGCCAACTCCAGCGGCGTGGTGGGCAAGTATCTCACCGACACCACTGGCACCGATGTGGCCGGCTTCATCCCCAGGCTCATGAACGGCCATTCCCACAATGAAGACGGCGTGGGCGGTGGCCACCTCTACTGCCCCTGGTGGCTCGACAACAGCAAGCTCGATTTTCCCCGCGGCTATCACATCGAACTCTGGGGCGGGCGCGGCATGCCGTCCTATGGTTTCATGTGGGGCATCGACAAGTATCCGGACTTCGGCGGCTACGGCCAGGCGCTCAAGGACTCATATCGCCGGCTCTACGGCACCACCATCGGCTTCTCCGGCCGGGGCGAGATGATCCCCAACGAAAACTCGTATTGCGAGATCGATCCTGACGTGCATGACCAGTGGGGGATTCCGGCGCTACGCTTCCACTGGAAGTGGACCGATCACGAGTACAAGCAGGTGAAGCACATGCAGGAGACCTTCCGCGCCCTGGTGGACGCGATGGGTGGCACCGTCTTCTCCGAGATGCCCTCGAAGGCGGAGGGGTACGGCATTTCCAGCGGCGGGAGCATCATCCACGAGCTGGGCGGCGCCCGGATGGGCAAGGATCGCTCCCGCTCGGTGGTGAATGAATGGAACCAGGCCCACGACGTGAAGAATCTCTTCGTGGCGGACGGTTCGCCCTTCGTCTCCCAGGCCGACAAGAACCCGACCTGGACCATCCTGGCCCTGGCCTGGCGCACTGCCGATCATATCGCCGAGCTGAGAAAGGCGGGCACCGTATGAGCAACCTGTCCCGCCGGGAGATGGTAGGCCTCCTCGGCCTTGCCACCACGGCCACCGCGTTCGGCTGCAAGGCGAGTGATGTCCAGCGCGCCGCCGACCATGTGGCGAATGCCACCGGCGAGTATCACCCCGGGTTCTTCACGCCGGAAGAATGGAAGACCGTCAACACCCTGGTGGACATCATCATCCCGAAGGATGACCGCTCCGGCAGCGCCACCGACGCCGGCGTGCCCCAGTTCATGGATTTCATGATGCAGGAAAATCCCGGCAGCCAGCAACGCATGCGGCTGGGGCTCGCCTGGCTCAGCCGCGAATCGCACGCCCGCTTCCAGGCGCCCTTCTCCAGCGCCACACCCGAGCAGCAGCACGCGCTGGTGGATGAGATCGCCTGGCCCGACAAGAGCCGGGGCAACGAAATGCTCAAGGAGCCCACCAGCTTCTTCTCCAACTTCCGCAACCTCACGGCCAGTGGATTCTG
>DASSOW010000288.1:0-18163 GCA_035700175.1 Gemmatimonadales bacterium
CATGCGCGGGTCGTTCGAGGACACCCCGTTTGCGGCGGCGAGCCGCTATACCCACATCTATGTCCACCGGAGCGACGGCTGGAATCTCGCAGCGGCACAAGGCACCATGATCCTGGAAGACACAGCGTGATCGCCGCCGTCCTTCTGGCAGCATTGCTCCCGGCGTCTCCAGTCATGACCCACGACTCCACGCAACTCGAGGCCGCCCAGGCACTGGTGGCGCGGGTCGTTCCGGGTTCGGCGAGCCACTTCAGGCTCGCGCTGATCCCGAAGGCCGACAGTCTCGATGTCTTCGAGGTGAAGAGCATCAGCGACACGGTGCTGCTCCGCGGCTCCAGCGGTGTGGCTCTCGCGTCAGCGCTCAACTGGTATCTCGAGAACGTGGCCGGCACCAATGTGAGCAATCCGCTCGTGCCGATTCAGTTGCCCACACCACTGCCTGCCGTCACGGCACCAGTCCGCATCACGACACCCTACCGGTATCGCTACTTCTTCAACTACTGCACCTTCTCCTACTCATGGCGTGGTGGGACTGGTCCCAGTGGGAGAAGATGATCGACTGGATGGCGCTCAAGGGCGTCAATCTCCCACTCGCCGTTACCGGCCAGGAGGCCGTCTGGCAGCTGGTGCTCCGCGACATGGGCTTCAGCGACAGCCAGATCGGCGACTTTCTCGTGGGACCGGCGTATTTCCCCTGGGGATGGATGGGCAACATTGATGGCCTCGGCGGGCCGCTGCCGCAGAGCTGGATCGACAGCCACATCACGCTCGAACGGCAGATTCTCGCCCGCGAGCGCGCCCTTGGCATGACGCCGGTGCTTCAGGGGTTCACCGGGCATGTTCCCAGGTCCATCACCGACGTGATCCCGTCGGCGCAAATCCACCAGACCGGCGACTGGTCGGCCGGATTTTCCGGGACCTGGTTCCTCGATCCGCAGGACACGCTGTTCCAGAAGATCGGCCGGGATTTCATCGACCGGCAGCGAGAGCTGTACGGCACCGACCACGTCTATGCTGCAGACCCGTTCAATGAGATCAATCCGCCCACCCACGATTCCACTTTTCTTGCCGGGATGGGCCACGCCATCTACCAACCGATGCGCGCCGCCGACTCGCTCGCCGTGTGGGTGCTGCAAGGCTGGTTTCTCTATTATCAGGCGAACTTCTGGAAGGAAACAGAAGCCCGCGCCCTGCTGGGCGCAGTGCCGGATGACCGGATGCTGGTACTCGACCTCTACGGCGACCGGCATCCGGTCTGGAGCGAGCGCGACTCCTTCTATGGCAAGCCGTGGATCTGGAACGTGCTCTACAACTTCGGCGGCCAGGTGAGCGTGAGCGGTGACCTCCCGTCCATGGCGAAGAACCTCCAGGCCGCCCTCGCCAGCCCGGATCATGGCCGCATGGAAGGTCTCGGCATGACCATGGAAGGGCTGGGCTACAATCCCGTCATTCCCGATTTCGTGATGGGCATGACCTGGCACGACAGCATTCCGAACGTGGAGCAGTGGGCCCGCGACTATGTAATCCGCCGCTATGGCCAGGCCGATTCGTCCGCGTGGAGCGCGTGGAAGATCCTGCTCGCCACAGCGTACAGCTCGGCGCCGCAGACAGGAACCTTTCTCGCCGAGCGGCCCCAGTTCTATCGCAAGGGAGTGGCATATCGCACCTCGCCGATCGCGCCTTATAATGAAAGCGAGCTGGTGCGGGCCCTCACGCTCCTGCTTGACGCCGAGCCACGGCTGGAACGGAGCGACGCCTATGAGTACGACGTGGTCAACCTCACCCGGCAGGTACTGGGCTCGCTCGGGCTCCCCATGGTCAATGGGCTCGAGCAGGCGTTCATGCAGAAGGATCGGCCGGCGGTCGACAAGGCGGAACATGATATCGTCGAGCTGCTGGGCGACCTCGACATGCTGGTGGGCACGCGGAAGGAGTTCCTGCTGGGCCCATGGCTCGAGGACGCGAAACGGTGGGGCACGACCGATGGCGAGCGGCGCCTCTACGAGTGGAATGCCCGCAATCTCATCACGCTCTGGGGCACCAAGTGCACCGAGGGCCAGAACGACGACCTGAATCTCTACGCCTACAAGCAGTGGCAGGGCATGTTTGCCGATTACTACCTTCCACGCTGGCAGGAGTTCTTCCGCGAGCTGAACCAGTCGCTGGACAACGGCGGTGCCTTCGACCGAGCGCCCTTTGCCGAACAGATGTGCCGATGGGAGCAGGCATGGTCGCGCCGGACGGATACGTTTCCAGTCGAACCCACTGGTGATCCCCTGGCGCTATCGCGAAAGCTCTTCCGGAAGTATTTCCCTGAAGGAGCACGGTAATGCCACTGGCGCACGTGGCGTCGATCCTGTTCGGGCCTTCCTCGTCATGTGCCTCTTCAGGCTCGCCATCGCGCCCCGGCAGGCGACACCGGACCATCATACCATGAGCAAGGAGGAGCCAGATGGCACTTGAGATGCGCAGTGAATGCGAGCGATGCCACGCGCCGCTGGAGGGCGAGGACACCGCGTTCATCTGCAGCTACGAGTGCACCTTCTGCGCTGATTGCGCGGACGAGATGAACGAAGTCTGCCCCAACTGTGGCGGAGAGCTGGTGCTTCGGCCCATCCGCCAGCCCGAGCGCCGTCCCGCCTGAGCATGGGTGAGGACGTCCGGACCGAACTCCGCCCGGGAGACCTCGCGGCGATCATAGGGCTGCACGGCGTGCTCTACGATCGCGAGTACGGATTCGACGTCAGGTTCGAGGCGCATGTCGCCGAGCCGCTGGGGAGGGCCGTGCGACGCGGACTGACGGATCGGGAGCGGATCTGGCTGGTGGAACATGATGGCGCGCTGGCGGGAACGATCGCCATCGTGGAAGAGAGCGCCGGCACGGCGCAGCTCCGATGGTTCCTCGTGGCACCCGGGGCCCGCGGCAATGGGCTCGGCGGCAGGCTGCTTGACCAGGCCATCGCGTTCAGCCGGGAGGCCGGCTACCAGAAGATCATTCTCTGGACGGTCAGTGCGCTGACCGACGCCGCTCGCCTCTATCGGAAGGCGGGGTTCAAGAAGGTCGAGGAACACCCGGGCCAGCCGTGGGGCAGGGACGTCGTGGAGGAGAAGTACGAGATGGTCGTATCGGACATCGGGACGTCGCCGCCGCCGTAGGGGCGGGTCTCTGACCCGCCCCACCGGGTCTCAGCGCCGCCCCACCGGGTCTCAGACCCGCCCCACCGGGTCTCTGACCCGCGCCGTCCTCCATGGACGGACGGGTCTTCGCAAAAGCGGAAGGCAAAACACGAAAGCACGAAAGAGGGCCGATATGCCGCGATGTGCCAGAGCGGTGCTTACGGTAACCATGATGGTTGCCGCGTGTGACACGGCGAAAGCGCCAGGGCGGACCGCAGCATCCGCAGCGGCGGATAGTGTGGCGGTTCCCCGGGAAGTCGCCGTCATTGCGCACAATTACGCCTACGAGATGCCCGACACGCTCGCCAGCGGCCTCACGACCTTTCACCTGCTCAACAAGGGCACCGAGCCCCATCACCTGATGTTCTACCGGCTGGACGAGGGCAAGACAATGAGTGACGGCTTTGCCGAGCTCAAGACTGGCGGCCCCCTGCCATCATGGATGCACCCTGTTGGCGGGCCCAATGCGCCGGCGCCGGGTAGCGATTCGTGGGCGACGGTCTCGCTGACGCCCGGCCACTACATGGCTTTCTGTCATATCCCGAGCCGGGATCATGTGCTCCACCTTGCCAAGGGCATGATGAAGGACGTGACGGTTGTACCGAGCGCTGAAGCGCGGGCCGGCATGCCGACGGCTGACCTGACAGTGACACTGACCGACTATGCCTTTCACTTCTCCCGAACGCCGGCAGCCGGTCCGCAAACCGTCGCCATCGTCAATCAGGGCACCGACACCCACGAACTGATCCTGTCCAAGCTCGATTCAGGCAAGACGCCCCAGGATTTCGTGAACTGGATCAACCGGCAGGATGGACCGCCCCCCGTGACGCCGTATGGAGGTGTCACCGACATCGCGCCGGGCGACACCATCCTGGCGCGGATAGATTTCACGCCGGGGAACTACAGCGTGACCTGTCGCGTGCGGGCGGCGACGGATAGCGTGACCCATGACCTGCACGGGATGAACATGGGATTCACGGTCCAGTGATGAGGCGCAGGAGCGCGTCGACTTTCGGCCATGATCCGTTCGATCCACTCGAGGGCCGGGTGGATGACACGCTCGATCTCCACGGCCTCACGGCGGCCGGAGCACGCACTCGGCTCGAGCAATATTTCGCGGGCGCCAAGCGGCAGCGGCCAGGGCAGCTGGTCCACATCATCACCGGCAAGGGCCGGAATTCGCCGAGCGGCGCGGTGCTCAAGCCAGCGGTCCGATCCCTGCTCCGCTCAGGCGCCATTTCGGATATTGCCCGGTGGGGAATTGACGACGACGAAGGCGGGTTCCTGGTCCGGGTGACTGGCGGACGATTTGGCTGAAACGATGCACCCAGGTGGATGCGCATGCGACGTGCGGCTGATCACAGGCCGAATCGAATGAAGCTGGTGGCGGGACTTCTGGTCCTCCTGGTTGCCTGTGCACCCGCGGCCGCACGTGTCACACTGCAGCCCGGCAGTGCGATGACACCGGAACAGCGGCTGGCGCTCTGGCAGGGCGGCCAGGTGGATACGCTGCATGGCGTCCAGGTCGGCGATAGCACCCTGAGCGGGGTTCCTGCCTGGCAGCCCACCACGTGCGACAGCTGCCGGATCGTGCGGCCCCTCGCAACCATCGACTCAGTGTTCGAGCTCCCGCCCAGAAGCAGCGGGCTTGCCCCGGCGGCTGCGGCAGCGCTCGGCGCGGCGGCGATGGCAGGGATCTGGGCGTGGAGTAATTAGGGTCGTGGGTCATGCGTCATGGGTCACGGGTCGCGGGTCGCAACTCACGACGCCAGACTTGCGACTCATGACCCACGACCCACGATTCATGACCCATGACTCACGACCCCCTTCCCCTCCTTCGGGCCCACTGGCGCAACCTCGTGATGTTCAATTACGAGGTGGATCCTGGGCTGCTGAAGCCGCTGGTCCCGCCCGGCACCGAGCTCGATGACTTCAACGGCCGGGTGTTCATCAGCCTGATCGGCTTCCAGTTTCTCAAGACCAGCCTTTTCCATATTCCGGTTCCCCTGCACCGGCACTTCGCCGAAGTGAATCTTCGCTTCTACGTAAGGCGGCAGGCCGCCGACGGGTGGCATCACGGTGTCGTGTTCATCAGGGAAGTGGTTCCGCGCGCGGCAGTCTCGCTCGGCGCCGCGCTGCTCTACAATGAGCCCTATCGCACGCTGCCGATGCGGGAGCAGGTGCAGATGGATGGCGCCGAGTCCGGCGCGCCGGGCCATGTGCGCTACGAATGGCGGCTGCACCAGCAGTGGCAGCATCTCGAGGCGACCACTGAAGGCACGCCGGTACCGCTGCAGCCCGGCACGCTGGCTGACTTCATCGCCACCCGTCACTGGGGCTACGGCACTTTCCATGATGGCCGAGGGATCGAGTACCACGTCACCCATCCACGGTGGAACATCTGGAAAGTCCGCCGCCACAGCCTGCGGTGTGATGTGGCGGCGCTCTACGGCCAGCGCTTCGTCGCGCCGCTGGGCCAGCCCCCGGCGTCGGTGTTCGTGGCAGATGGGTCGGAGGTGAGTGTGTCGGGGTGGAAGGGGCTGTGAGCTGTGAGCTGTGAGCTGTGAGCTGTGAGCTGTGAGCTGTGAGCTGTGAGCTGTGAGCTGTGCGAGTGCGAAGATACCGCTCGCAGCTCATAGCTCACAGCTCATAGCTCACAGCTCCTGGAGTGCAACGCCGGGCCCATCACGCATCTCCCACACATGCCCTTGATCCGCTCACTCAGCCTTCTGGCACTTGCCTGGGCCGGTCTTCCGGCTTGCAGCACGGCACAGACTATTCGCCGGACGACGCTCGATTCCGTGGCGTTGAAGCCCCTGGCGCTGGCCGACAGCGCGCCCGTCTATCGCGCGGCGCTGGAGGGTGCACTCGACTCCCTGCTGGCGATGGCCGGCGGTTCTCGCTACTACATCGAGATTCCTCATGAGGCCCTGCCGGCAGCGGCCGCATTGATTCCTCCCGTCATTCGCGCCAGGCGCGCCCGCGGCTGGTGCGTCTGGGACCGCAAGGACAGCTGCCTCACCCGTGGCCACTTTGCCATTGTGCTCGGACGGCTCACGCTGCACACGGCAGACTCAGCCAGTGTTCCCTTCTCAATTGGCAGAGTGGGCGACAAACCTCGGCGCAACATCTCGAACACGGCCGATGACTGGCTCAAGTGGCGGGCGATGGAGGTGGGCATCTGGCCTGAGCTACCTATCCTTTATGGTGGCGTGTTTTACCTCATGCAGTCGCCGCAGATCCTGCTCCAGCGTTCGAGTGCTGGCTGGCAAGTAGTGCGAACGCAGCCGGCACTGAAGGGAGAACCATATGGCGCGATCTAGTTGCGACTGCTCTCGAGCGCACCAATGGAGAACGGCAGTAGATTCCATCCCAAGTTCTGCGGGGCGAGCGAGCCGCGGCGCCAGAGGGCGCGTCAGTGAGCGGCGGCCCGAGTTTGATTTCCCCTACCTGAGCGAACTGCAGCGCCCGGCGGTGCTGCAGCTCGTGAGCCCCGCCTGTTTGCCGACTCCGGGGCGGCCTCGACTCCGGCAGGACCGATACCACCCCACTCCGCCCCAGTGCGGTCGTGCCTTCGTCGAGGCCACCCCGGAGCCGCAGTCGTCTACATTGGGTTCACGGGCCGCAGCGCCGCCGGCAACCAAGGTACATTCCCTCCACGTGATCCCTGGTCCCTAGTCCCTAAGCCCTACGCCCTATGCCTAACCTCGCTTCGACCTACCTCACCGACATGCGACTCCGACTGGAGAAGCTCCGCTCCACCGCCGAGGCGGCCATTGCCCAGTGCAGCGATGAGAGCTTTACCGCGAGTCCTGATTCCGAGACCAATAGCATTGCCCTCACCGTCAAGCACATCGCCGGCAACCTGCAGTCCCGGTTCACCGGCTTCATGGAAACCGACGGCGAGAAGCCGGACCGGCACCGGGACAACGAGTTCACCCTCATGCCGCGCGACACCCGCGAGGCGCTGATGCAGCGCTGGAAGGAGTCATGGGACCTCATGCTGCGCGCCGTGGAAGGCCTGACAGCCGACGACCTGGGCCGCATGCTAGCCATTCGCGGAGAGCCGCACACGGTCGTCGCCGCACTCAATCGCAACGTCGTCCATCTGGCGTATCATGTGGGGCAGGTCGTGCAGCTGGCCAAGCACTACGCCGGACCGGACTGGCACACACTCAGTATCGCGCGTGGAGCGTCCGAGTCTTATAATGCCGAGCTGAACGCCAATGCAGACAGGGGAGATGCTCGGTGAATTCCCATGCTCGCGGCACATTCGACGTGAAGACCATCCCCCAGCCGGCGGACGACGCCGGCATGGCCATCGGGCGGCTGCTGCTCGACAAGCAGTTCCATGGCGACCTCGACGCGACCAGCAAGGGTCAGATGCTTGCGGTCCGCACCGCCGTCGCCGATTCTGCCGGCTACGTCGCCATGGAGCAGGTGAGCGGCACCCTCCTCGGCCGCGCCGGCACGTTCGCCCTGCAGCACGGCGGCACCATGAACCGGGGCGAGCAGGAGCTGCTGATTACCGTGGTTCCCGACTCCGGCACCGGCGAGCTCGAAGGCCTCACCGGCACGATGACGATCATCATCGAGGGCGGGAAGCATTCGTATGATTTCGAATTCGAGCTGGGCGCTTAGCGCTGTGCGCTATGTGCTATGCGCTGTGGGCTGTGCGCTATGTGCACCGTTGGCCGTTGACTAAACAGGGGATTCTGATGAAACCGCTATCGATCGTGGTTGTCCCGCTTCTCCTCCTCGCCGCCTGCGCCACGAAAAAAGAAGCGGCCCAGAAGCCAACCGAGCGCCAGGTGGACAGCGCCATCGGCAACTCGAACCTGCCGGGTGCGCAGGGCGTGAAGGGAGCAATGCGGGTCGCGGATTCGGCGGCGGCGAGGAATGCGAGGCTGGATTCCATTTAGGGATGAGGGCCCAGGGGTTAGGGACCAGGGTCTGGAGCCGAGCCTCCGCCTTTTCGCCCTCGCCCCTAACCCCTGATCCCTAATCCCTCGCCCCCAATGCCTTCCCGCTCTCAAAATCGTACAACGTCAGCCTTCTCAACTGATAATGCGCCAGCCAGTGCTGGCGGAGGGCCTGCAGGTACTGCACGATCGCCTGGTCCTTTTCCGACTGGGCGATGTACAGGTTATCGATCGAGATCTTGCCGATCACATACCGGTTGTACGCCACCTCGAAGCGCTTGGCCGCCACGGTGTCCGCCTTGGCGCTGAGCGCCAGCGAGCGGCGGGTCTGCTCCACCTGCAGCGCGGCGAACCGTGCGTCCATGGCGATCTGGTCCAGCGTGGCCTCGCGGGAATCTTCCGCCTGCTGTAGCTGGGCTTCCGCGGCCGCGATCCGGTTATGCCGGCTGCCCCACTGGATCAGCGGCACCTGCACCGACACGCTCACGCTCCGCGCCTCGAGCAGGTTCTGGTATGCCGCATCGAACGCCGGCGCCGTCGCGTTATAACCGATCGCGGCCTGCACGGTGGCCCCGAATCCGTTCTCAAGCTTGGCCTCCGTCACCCGCCGTTTCGCCACCAGCTCCTGCAGCGCCGTGTTGCTCACGTCCGAGACGTTGCGCAACGCCTGGGCCGCCGCTACCGCCGAGTCCGCCACGTACGACGGCGCCTCGCCGGGGACGGCGAGCGTGATCGGTGTGCCGGGGGGCAGGTTGAGCGCCAGCCGCAGCGCCGCCTCCGCCCGCTCGTAGTCGAGTCGAGCGCCATCGAGCGAAGTCCGTGAGCGCAGCAGCGCCAGCTCGCTCTGCAGCAGGTCGTTCTCGCCGATCTTCCCGACCTCATACCGTCCCTTGTTCAGGGTGTAGAGCGTGTCATTGATGGCGACATTGGTCTGGGCATTCTGCAGACCCATCTGCGCGGTATAGAGATCGAAGAAGAGGTTGGTGACCCGGAGCGCCACGTCTTCCCGCGCCTCCAGGTATTGCCGCTCCGCCAGCTCACTGCGGACCGGCTGCTCCTTCCGGTCCAGCGCAAAGGTGTTGGGCCGGAAGATGTCCTGCCGGATGCCCAGTGACACCGGCGTGGACGACCAGCTCCTGAGCGACTGGTCGCCGCTCAGCTGCAGCCGCTGCAGCGAGCTGGTGACGAAGACGTTGCCGCCGGTGGGCAGGCGCTGGGATAGCGTGGCGCTCAGTTCGGATTCGGTCTGGTTCTGGGCCCGGAACAAGGTCGATCCGTCAGGCTGCAGCACCGGCACGATGGCGTGATTGTACCTGGGCAGCGTGCCAGTAAACGACAACTGGGGCAGGTACTGGGCCCAGAACGCGTTGTCGGTATAGCGCGCGGCCTCGAGCGAGGCGCGGGCGCCCCGCGCCGTGTGGCCCTGTTCCTGCGCCAGCGCGATGGCACGCTGGAGGCTCATCGGCTCCTGGGCCGCGAGCGGAAACGCCGGAGCAGCCAGCAGGCCCGCCAGCACCAATGCAATTCGACAATGCATGTGCGTCACTCGTAGCGGAGGCATTCGACAGGATCCTGGCGCGCCGCCCGGTATGCCGGCACGATGCCGAAGCCGACACCGACCGCGAACGAGACGCCGAAGGCCACGAAGATGGAGATGAAGGAGACCAGCGTCTTGATGCCGGCAAAGTGCTGGATCAGCAGGCTCAGGATCATGCCGAGCAGGATGCCGGCCACGCCGCCGGCCACGCTGATCATGACGGCCTCACTCAGGAATTGCATGAGCACGTCGCGCTGGGTGGCGCCCAGCGCGCGCCGCACGCCGATCTCGCGGATGCGCTCGAGCACCGAGGCCAGCATGATGTTCATGATCCCGATGCCGCCCACCAGCAGCGAGATGGAGGCAATGGCGCCGAGCACCACGTTGAAGATCGTCTTGGCGCGCTGCTGCTGGCGCAGCAGCAGCTCGGGCACCTCGATCTCGAAGTCCACCACGCCATTGTGCCGTCGCTCCAGCATCCGCCGAAGGACGTCGGTGACGCCAGCCATGTGACTGCCGTCGGCCACCCGCACGATGATGCGGTCGAGCTGGTTGCGGTTGGTGCGCTCGGCGCGCTGCTCCTCGGTCTCGTTGTCCTCGTCGTTGCTGCCGCCACCGATCACGACGCCCTCGCGCGAGGCAGCCTCGATTTCCTGGCCGGTCACGCGGGCGCGATCCCGGAACCGCAGCAGCATGGTGCGCGCCGGGATGTAT
Organism: Gemmatimonadales bacterium; assembly: GCA_035700175.1. Lineage (GTDB taxonomy): Bacteria > Gemmatimonadota > Gemmatimonadetes > Gemmatimonadales > GWC2-71-9 > CAMLHP01. The sequence goes on from DASSOW010000288.1 coordinate 10,351, forward strand.
ACGTCCATGTTCGCATCGCGAACGCCGAGCTTGGTCTCGGCTTCCGCGGTGACGCGGCGGTCGGTCAGTACACCCACCACAGTGAGCCAGATATCGCCCACCTTGATCGGGCGACCGATGGCTTCTTCCGTGGTGAAGAACCGGGTACGGATGCCGTCACCGATGATGGCCACCGGCTCGCCGGTCGCGAGCTGGTCGTGGGTAAACCAGGATCCCCGTTCCAGCTGCAGGTTGGTCAGCGTGAAGTAGGCGGAGTCCACCCCCACGGCCTTGGCGCTGCGACGGCGTCCCTCGCGGGTCACTTCCGAGTTGAAGACGATCTCCGCGCTCACCGCATCCACCAGCGGGATGCCGCGCGCGATGGCCTCGGCGTCGGCATATGTCAGCCCGGGCGAGAACTTCTTGACCTGCTTTTCCTTTTCATCGTCCTTGGCGAGCCCTTCCGACTGCTGCACCAGCGGCGTCACCATGATGTTGTTGGCGCCCAGCAGGACCATCTGCTGCAGGATTTCCTGCTCCGCGCCCTTGCCGATGGCGAGCATGGTGATCACCGACGCGACGCCGAACAGGATGCCGAGGGAGGTGAGGGCCGCGCGGAGGCGGTTGTGCTTGAGGCCTTCGAGCGCGGTGCCCGCGCTGAAGCGGAGGTGGGCCGCGAGCAGCGCCCAGCGCTCGCGGCCGCTGACGTCAAACGGGTTCACGGCCTGGGCGCGCTGTCGGCCGCGGGCGAGACGAGCGGCGTGGCAGCGCTGTCGCCGCCTGCAGCCGGCACCGGGTTCGGCGTGGCCTTTGGCCTGGCGGACCTGGTGGACCCAGGCAGCCGCTCCAGTTTCATCCCCGCCGCGTCCTTGGGAATGGTGAGCAGGACGTGGTCGCCCTCCTTGAGGCCCCGGAGGATGACGACTTCGTCGTCGCTCACGGCACCGGTCTCGACTTCCTGCTTCACGGCGCCGCCGCCGGTCTGGCGGAAGACGTAGGGCACGCTGTCCTCGTTGTGCAGCGCCTCGAGGGAGACGGCCAGTGCGCTGTCGAGGTGGAAGGTCTCGATCACGTTGCCCGTGGTCATGCCGGGCCGCAGCGTGGTGTCGGAGCCCTCGATGGCGATCCGGACCTCGAACACCTTGGCGTCGGCATTGGGGCGCTGCTCACCCATGTTGGCGACGCTCACCACCGTGCCGGAGAGCCGCCGGCTGGGATCCGCGTCGAGGGTGACCGTGGCACGCTGGCCCTTGGCCACCTTGCGGACGTCGATCTCGTTCACGTACGTCACCGACTCCATCCCGCTCAGGTCGGGCAGCGTGGCGACCCGCGCATCCCAGGCCGACACCTGCGAGCCGGCAGTGCGCTTCCGTCCATTCCACTCACGCACGTACGTCACCATGCCATCCGACGGGGCGTGGATGGTGAAGCCCATCATGACATCCTGGACCACACCCTGCTTGTTCCGCTGCCGCTCGAGATCAGTGCCGACCTCGCGCATCTTGGCCTTGGCCTGCTCGGTCTTGGTGGTGTAGTCCTTCCTTGACTTGTCGAGCGCCCGCTGGGCGCGTTCGAGGTCGATGCCGGCCTGCCGCTGGATGGTGGGCGCCTCGTACTTGGACTGCTCCTTGGCCAGCCGCTTTTCCTCCAGCGCCAGCTCCGCGGAACGGATCTCCTCGCGGGCCGTGGCCAGCGTGAGCGCGCTATCGAGCTGCGCCTGCTCATAGACCGCCTGCGCCTTCTGCAGCGCCAGCGAGACTTCCGCCATCTTGGCCGCGAGTGTGGACCGGTCCAGTTCGGCCACGACGTCGCCCTTCTTGACCCGGGTGCCCTCGGGAACGATGGACGCGATGCGCATCTGGTAGGCCTCGGCCTCCTGCGCATTCTGGGGCGCGGTGATCTGGACCGAGTTCTTCGCCTCAAGTTCGCCGGAGGTGGTGACCGTGACGCTGAAGTCACCCTTGTGCGCGGTGGCGATGAGGGCGGATTCGACCGATGCGGACGGGCGCACCATCAGCCAGAGACCGATGATGGCGAGCAGTGCGCCGGCGGCGAGGCGCACCGGCCAGCGACTCAGGAGGGTAGGCATGGCAACGTCCCTGCGTGGCCGCCGGCAGACTGCGGCCGGCGGGCCGGGGTGGAGAGTCAATGAAGGCTGAACACCTGAGGTTACATCATTGGCCGCAGTCCTGCCATGCCGCGCCGCGGAGTCTCTCTCTGATGCCCGGAGCGCCCGGAGGGTTGCGCCCCCGGCCGCGGACCGCATCTTGGGAAGCGCCCATTCCGGGCCAAACCGTCCCAACCCACAGGAGCATTCCGATGGATCTCACGAGCCTGCTGATCCAGCTGGTGTCCGGTATCGCCGGAGGGAACATTGGTGGTGCAGCGAACAAGCCCCGAAACCTGGGGCCGCTCTGGAACACCATCCTGGGGGCCATCGGCGGCCTGGGCGGTGGCCAGCTGCTGGGCGGCACGGTGGCCGGCGCGGTGGGGAGCCAGACAACGGGCAACATCGGCGCATCAGCCATCGTGGGACTCCTGCTGCCGCTCGTCGTGTCGTTCTTCAAGAAGAAGCCGGCGGCCGCCTGACGCCGTGAACGGGCGAGCAGCCAGCTGGGCGATCAGGCGCCGTGCCTGCCAGTGGCTGCTCGCCGCGGCCGCGCTGGCCGGTTGCGGGGCCAGCAGTGTCCCTGCGGCATCGAGAAGCCTCACGACGCTGGGCCACTTTCATTCCCCGGCCCTGGGCGTCACTCGCGAGTACTTCATCTACCTGCCGCCAGCATACTCGACAGACAGTCGCGCCCGATTTCCGGTCGTCTACCTCCTTCATGGCTACGCCGGCGACGAGGCGGAGTGGCTGACCCATGGTGACATCAGCCTCGTCGCGGACTCGCTGATCGCCAGTGGTGCACCGCCGTTCATCCTCGTGATGCCGGACGGCGACCGCGGCTACTGGGTCAACTGGGAAGAGTCGCGCACGTTCGAGGAATGCGCGGCGAGCGATGAGCTCGGTGAGCCGGCTGCCAGCGGGTGCGCCCGGCGGTGGCGCTATGGCGACTACATTGCGCACGACCTGATTGCGCACATTGACTCGACCTACCGGACTGTCCCGGACCGCGCCGGACGTGGGGTCATGGGGCTCAGCATGGGCGGCACCGGCGCGTTGCTGCTCGCGTTCACCAATCCCCGGCTCTTTGGCGCGGCCGCGAGCCTGTCGGCGGTCGCCATTCCACTGGCAACGACCGATGGCCCCTGCGGCACGGCGATCACCTCGCCCCGGACATTCGATGCATTCGAGCAGGGCATGGGCCGGCCAAGCCCCAAGTGGCGACAACTCTGGGGCACGGATACGACGGCCTGGTGGCGCCATGACCCGCTTCGCGCGGCCGAGCACTTGTTCAAGAGCGGCGAGGTGCGCCCGGCACTGCGCATGGAAGTCGGCCGTTTCGATCCTCTGGCGGGCGGGAATTGCGCGCTCGACAGCTCGCTCACCAGGCTGGGCTTCGAGCATGAGTTTCTCATCTGGGGCGGTGCGCACGACTGGCAGGCGTGGCGCGAGCACGAGGGCGCGACGCTGGCCTGGATGGTGTCGCAGCTTTCCGGTCGACGCAACCAACCTGCCGCCATCGAAGGCCAATGAGTTCTGAACGGATCCGGATGTTGCAGGGAGAGCCATACAACTCGCGCGATCCCGAGCTGCTGGCGTTGGCCCACCGCGCCCGCGCGCTCCTTCGCCGCTACAACGCCAGCGAATCCACCGACGGGGACGGCCGCCGCGCCCTGCTGGGCGAGCTGCTTGGCTCCGTCGGCGAGGATGTCTGGATCGAGCCGCCATTCTTTTGCGAGTATGGTGCCCACATCCACATGGGCTCCCGTTCCTTCATTCATGTGAACGCTGTCCTGCTCGACTCGGCCGAGATCCGGATCGGCGACGACACGCTGATCGGGCCTGGCGCGCAAATCATCACGGCCACCCATCCGCTGGATCCATCCGAGCGCCTGCTGGCCAACTGGACGCGAGACTCGGGACGCGCGCCCTACTGGACCAGCGCGCTGCCCATCACCATCGGCAGCCGGGTCTGGATCGGTGCGGGAACCATTCTCACTCCCGGCGTTACGATCGGAGACAACAGCGTGATCGGCGCCGGGAGCGTCGTGACCCGGGATATCCCGGCTGATTGCGTGGCGTATGGGCAGCCGTGTCGGGTTAGGGACCAGGGATCAGGGGCTAGGGGTTAGGGTTGAGAGACAGGCTTGCGTCCGTCCGCCCTAATCCCTGGCCCATGATCCCTAGCACCTATCTTGCATTCCCCCGTCCAATGAGCGACTCTTCGTCGCCTCCGACACACAACTGCTCGAGTGCGACTGGCGAACTGCCGGATGTCGTGACGATCGCAACGATCGCGCGGCAGCGGTGTCCCCTGCGCCAGCCGACAAGGGATCAAGCTGATGGCGTGGCCTCGCGCGATACTCCCGACCGCCTTGCTGCTCGCGACCGCCTGCGCGCCGCTGCCCTCCGTGGGCACGGTAGGCGCGGCGGCCGCGACCGGATTCCGTACCGCTGACGACTCGGTCCTCGCCGCGTCGCTCGAGGCGCACGGCATCCAGGCCACGCGCGGTCGTGTCACCGTGCTCGCGCCGGCGGACTCGATCTCACCGCAGGCACTGGCCGCGCTCGCCGACACGCTGGCTCGCGGCTATGAGGCGCTGAGCGAACTCCTCCGCCCGGCACGCAGCTGGCACCGTTACGACAATCCCGTCATCCACATCTACCTCGGCAACCGCACCGGTGGCGCGCTCACCGACGCCCGGTCACGGATATTCTTTCCACTCGCCTGGGTGCATGAGAGCAGGACGACGCTGCTCCACGAGATGGCCCATGTGTTCCTGATGCCGGCGCGCCCCATGGCGTTCGAGGCCAGCAGCCCCGCTGACGTGGCAAACCTGCTGCGGAGCCGGGCCTTCTGGTTCGATGAGGGGATGGCCGAGTATGCGGCGCAGCTCACCGCCCGTCAGATCGGACTGCCGGCGGTGGATCCCTGGGGCACCAACTACAGGGCGGGGCTCAAGGCCGCCTGCGCCGGCTGGCACGCCGAGGACGGCAGCGAGGATTCCTTCGCCAATGTGGGCCAGCCGGGACCGCCGATGCTCCGCACCCGGGTCGAGATCGGCACCTTCTACGTCTGCTCCCAGTCCCTCGTGGCCTACCTGGTCGACCACATCGGCCTTCGTACCACGCTCACCCTCGGGGCGTCCGACGATGTGGACAGCCGGCTTCGGAAGGTGACGCCGATGGGGCTGGAGGGGTGGAGGGACGCATGGAGAGAGGAGCTGTGAGCTGTGAGCTGGGAGCTGTGAGCTGTGAGCTATGAGCTGTGAGCTGCGAGCTGCGAGCTGCGAGCTGCGAGCTGTGAGCTGTGAGCAGAAAGCGATAAACCCCTCCCGGCTGCAGGGAGGGCCGTGGGTTCAAGCTCTCAGCTCACAGCTCACAACTCATAGCTCCTTTCGTCCCACCCCAGTTGCGCTCACCGCTCCCTCGTGCCAGAGTGCATGTCTGTCACTCTGCATGAGAGCATCATGACCAGGATCATCGCCGCACTATCCGGAATGCTGCTGGCTGGCTGGGCCGCGAGCCCGGCGACTGCCGGCCGCACCGAAACCATGTACCTCGCCGGTGGCTGCTACTGGGGTGTCGAGGAAGTCTTCGAGCACGTGAAGGGAGTGAAGTCGGTGATCGCCGGTTTTGCTTACGGCGCCAGCGACTCCATGGACGGCGTGCTGCGGCGGGCCAATCACGGCGGACTCGCCGAGGCCGTGCGGATCAAGTATGACCCCGACAAGATCTCCGCTTCCGACCTGCTGGAAATTTTCTTTACCGTCGCACACGATCCCGCCCAGCTCGACCGCCAGGGGCCTGATGTCGGCCCGCGGTATCGCTCCTCGCTATTCGTCACCGACACCGCGCAATTCCGGTTCGAGCGCGTCTTTCTCGATTCGGTCCGCTCGGCTGCCCGCCCCGCCCACCCCGTCGTGACCGACCTGGTCTTTCTCGACCACTTCAAGGCCGCCCCGGAGGACCAGCAGGACTTCGCCGCCAAGAACCCCACGCTGCCCTACATCGTGATCAACGACAAGCCGAAGGTGGAGAGGTTGAAGGAGAAGTATCCGGGGGTGTTTGAGGGGTAGGGGGTAGGGCATGGGGCATGGGGCATGGGGCGTGAGGGAACTTAGTTTTCGGCCCTGAGCAGTTATGCTTAGGCCCAACACCCTAAGCCCTATGCCCCAAGCCCCAAGCCCTCTCATGCAAACCATCTCCCTCCTCGGCGCCTTCCTCATCCTGCTCCCGTTCACGCTGAGCCAGCTCAATCGCCTGGCGGTGCGGAGCGTGCCCTATCAGCTCATGAACCTGGTCGGCTCCGGCCTGCTGGAGGTGGTGGCGCTGGTGGAACAGCAATACGGATTCATCCTGCTGGAAGGAGTATGGGCGGCGGTGAGTCTGTGGGGGTTGGTGAAGGTGATAGGGGTTAGGGATTAGGGTCGAGAGACGTGCATCGGCCCTTCCGCCCTAGCCCCTAATCCCTAGTCCCTAACCCACTCATGCTTATGGCCACCGTCCGTCTCCTTCCCATCCTCCTCCTCGCCGCCTGCGCCTCGTCCGCACCCGACGCAACCAATCCTGTCCCGGAGACATCCCTGACAGGGGTGTGGGACGCGACGTTTACCCTCGACAGCCAGCTGGTCTCGGGAATCAATGACCCGGTACTGCGCTGGCGGCCGGCGCCGGACACCGCCCGGACGGTCGGCACCATCGAGATCGACGCGTCCGGCGGCGCGGCCGATACCACGCAGGGCGCCCCTCAGCGGCTCAAGGCACGCATGTCACTGGACTTCGCGCCGATGCTCGGGCGGCCGATGTCCTGCTATGAGCCCGGCCGGCGGGAGATCGAGGTGGAGCGCGGTAGCGAGGGGCAGGGTGTCGCGATCGCGTTCACGCCCGATGTGGCCGACTGCGGCTTTGGCGGGATCGCGCGCTGGATGGGCGACACCATGCGCGGCGTCTGGAGCGAAACCAGCTTCGTGGGCCCGTCGGCGGTAGGGAAGTTTGAAATGACAAGACAAGGGCCGTAGGTCGTACGTCATACGACGTACAACCACCAGGAGGCATCGATGCGCACCATCGCCGCGCTTCTCCTTCTCACCGGCATCGCCGTCTCGGCGGCCCAGGCCCAGCTCATCGATGGTGTATCCACCGGTCCGCGCGTCACGGACGGCGTTCCTGTCGCGCCAAGGCACGACATGCTTGTCGTCCGGGCCGACTCAATTCTCATGGTGCGCATGGCAAAGCCATTGCTCAAGTGCCCCATGCCGGTCTCACGCGGCACCGTCCGCGATTCGGTGGCGGTGGTGCGCCCGCGGGAGCAGACTGCTCCGTCACGAAAGCCCGTCGCCATCCCGACCCAGCGCGCGAACTGCGTGAATCCGCTGTTCGCTGAGCGCTGAGCGCACAGCTCACAAACGAAACGCCCGGCAAGCCGAAGCTCACCGGGCGTCAGGTCGCAGGTCGCCGTAGGGGCAAAGCCATGGCTTTGCCCCTACGGCGACTTATGACTTACTTGGCCAGTCGGGTCACGTTCTCAGCAGCCGGGCCCTTGGCGCCCTGAACGATCTCGAACTCAACCTGCTCGCCCTCGGTCAGGCTCTTGAAGCCCTGGCCCTGAATGGCCGAGTGATGCACGAAGCAGTCCTTCTGTCCACCTTCGGGGGTGATGAAGCCAAAACCCTTGGCATCATTGAACCACTTCACAGTGCCGGTCGTACGCATGTCCTACTCCAT
>DASSOW010000289.1:0-5101 GCA_035700175.1 Gemmatimonadales bacterium
GCATCCCGGCCACCCGCCGGGAACGTTGGAACATCATATCGAGTCCGTCTCCTGGATGCGGCCGGGCCGACATGGAAGGCACCGGCGGAACACTGGATGGTAGCATCCTGCCGGAAAGGTGCAAGCGTGGGGCAATACGGGGGTTGGGAGGGGGGTGTTTCAGGCGGTCACAGGTCACAAGTCGCATGACCCGCGACCCGCGACCCCCGACCAGTGACTCGTGACTCGTGACTCGTGGCCCGCGACCCGGAGGCACGCCAATGCCAAGATCCGCCCTCATCGCCGGAACCGTCCTCCTCATCGGTCTCGGCCAGAATGCCTTCGCTCAATCAGCGGACCGGCATCCGCAGGCCAGGTATCTCCATGTCCCGGACGTGCCGCACGCCCATGGGGCATGGGGCATGGGGCATGGGGCATGGGGCGCAAAGCTAGAGCCAGCAGCCAGCAGCCTGTAGCTTTCAGCTTTCAGCTTTCAGCTTTCAGCTCTCAACTCTCAACTCTCACCTCCCATGGACCTCCCCAACTCTCCCCTGCCCGACTTCGACGAAGAGATGCGGATCACGCGCCGAGTGCTCGAGCGCGTGCCGAGCGACAAAGGGCAATGGAAGCCGCACCCCAGGTCGTTCCCGCTGGCGCATCTGGCCCAGCTGGTGTCCGGCATGCCAGGATGGATTGCCGCGATGCTCAATGAAGGCGCCATCGACCTCGCGGCCGGCAAGGGCTACTCGTTCGAGACCACGGATACGCTGCTGTCGGCGTTTGACCAGAACGTGGAAGCGGCGCGGGATGCCCTGACGGAAGCCACCGAGGAACAGCTGGACGAGCCGTGGTCACTCAAGCACGGCGATCGTGTGCTGTTCACCACGACCAGGCGCGCCGCCATCCGGCAGACCATCACCCACCTGAGCCACCATCGCGGCCAGCTCACCGTCTATCTCCGCCTGCTCGACGTGCCGGTGCCGTCCATCTACGGACCGACGGCGGACGAGGGATGGAGCTAGGGGCTAGGGGTTAGCGGCTAGGGGTTAGCGCTGAGCGACAAACGCCCGTCCATCCGCCCTGATCCCTAGCCCCTAGCCCCTAACCCCTGATCCCTCATTTTCCCGTCCGAAAACGGCCAGTCCAATCCCGTCACCCACGCTAGCTTCTCCATCAAGACAGAAGTTGAACACGCAGAAAGGACGGAGAAGATGGCAACCATGCTGCATGAACGCCCTCGCCCCACCGCCAGGCCCCGCCAGCAGGAGGAGATCCGCTTCAGCTACCGGCCCTCCTCCCTCGGCCTCATCCTGATTGCCGTGAGCCACCACGGTGTCCGCGCCGTCATGCTGGGTGATGACCACGAGACGCTCCGCCAGGAGCTGGCCAAGCGCTATCCAGACGCAAAGCTGGTAAATGGGGACGCCAGACTCGCGACTCAGGTCGTGGAAGCGGTGGAACACCCCGAACGCTCTGCGGACGTGCCGATCGACATGGACGGCACGGCGTTCCAGCAGAGCGTCTGGCAGGCGCTCCGGCAGGTGCCCCCGGGCCAGACGGTGAGCTACGGCGAACTCGCCCGCCGCATCGGCCATCCGGCCGCCGTCCGCGCCGTGGCCCACGCCTGCGCCACCAACCCGCTCGCCGTCCTGGTCCCCTGCCACCGCGCCGTGCGCAGCAACGGCGCCCTGGCAGGATATCGGTGGGGACTGGCGCGCAAGAGAGCGCTGCTGGAAAGGGAGAGAAGGGGCTAGGGTCTAGGGGCTAGGGATTAGGGCGGAAGGACGGAGGTTCGTCTCTCAACCCTGATCCCCAAACCCTGACCCCTAATCCCTAATCCCTCGCCCCTCCCCCTACCTCCACCCACAGAAACGCGTACGTCAACGCCCGCCTGAACGCGAGCTCGCTGTTGTCCGACGAGCCCGCGTGGCCGCCTTCGATGTTCTCGTGCAGCCACACATTCCTGTACCCCATGGCCTGCAGCTTGGCGGCCATCTTCCGCGCCTGCACCGGACCCACCCGATCATCACTGGTCGCCGTGTAGAACAGGATGGGCGGGTAGTTCATGCCCGCCTTCACGTTCTGGTAGGGCGAGAAGGTCTGGATGAATTTCCATTCCTCCGGCTTCTCGGGATCGCCATACTCCGCAATCCATGACGCGCCGGCGGCGAGGTGCACGTAGCGCTTCATGTCGAGCAGCGGCACGCCGCAGACGATGGCACCGAAGAGCTGGGGATAGACCGTGTACATGTTCCCCATCAGCAGGCCGCCGTTGCTGCGGCCCTCGGCGCCGAGGAGCGCGCGCGACGTCACGCCCCGCTTGACCAGGTCCTCCGCGATGGCAGCAAAGTCCTCGTAGGCCCTGGGACGGTTCTCCTTGAGCGCCGCCTGGTGCCACGCCGGCCCGTACTCGCCGCCGCCCCGGATATTGGCCAGCACAAAGACACCACCGCGATCGAGCCAGGCTGGACCCAGGACGCCGTCATAGGACGGCAGTTCGGCGATCTCGAACCCACCATAGCCAGTGAGCAGGGTCGGGTTGCTGCCGTCGAGCTTCAGTCCCTTGCGCGACACCTGGAAATACGGCACCCGGGTCCCGTCCTTCGAGGTCACGAAATGCTGGGTGACCTCATAGGGCGACGCGTCAAAGAACGCGGGACCTTGCTTGACGGTCTGGGCAGCGCCATCGCCCAGCACGCCGCGCTGGAGCGTGGCCGGGGTGAGAAACCCTTCCACACCGAGCCAGTATTCGTCGGTCGAATCGGGATCGGTCTCCACGATCTGCACCGTGCTCATGGCGGGCGCGCCCGCCAGCGGCTCGCGCTTCCACCCTCCCGCTGCCGGCGTCAGCACTTCGAGCCGGGTCTTCACGTCGTCCAGGATGCCGAGGATGAGGTGGTGACGGGTCCAGCGATAGGATGAAAGTGAACTCTGGGGTGTGGGCTCAAAGAGCGAGGTGAAGCTGCGATCTCCCGCCATGAACGCGTCCGCCTTGATGGCCAGCAGCGAACCGGTGGGCCAGGTCTTCCCGCCCGTGGTCCACGGCGACTTGAGATCCACCAGCATCCACTCACGCCTGAAATCGGTGTTGGCATCCGACGGCACATCCACGTGCACCAGCTTGCCGTCACGATCGAGGAAGAGATCGCCGTGATAGAAGTCCCGGGTGACCGACACGAAATCGCGCTCGAAGCCCGGCGTCCGGTCGCGAAAGGCGGACACCGCCATGTCGGTCGGCTTTCCTTCATAGACCATCGTGGCGGAATCCAGCGGCGTGCCGCGGGTCCAGCGCTTGGCGATGCGGGGGTAGCTCGACTCGGTCATCGAGCCCGGCCCGAAATCGGTACCCACGTAGATATGATCCCGGTCAATCCAGCTCACCCGCGACTTGGCCGAGGGCAGCACGAAGCCATCGGCGACGAAGGAACGGCTGGGCATGTCGAACTCGCGCACCGCCGACGCGTCGCCGCCATCAGGCGAGAGCGAGACCAGGCAGCGGTCGTAGGCGGGCTCCAGGCACTGCGCGCCGTGATACACCCACTTCTTCCCTTCGGCCCGGGCCAGCGAGTCCACGTCGAGGATCAGGTCCCAATGCGGAGCCGCCTTCCGGTATTCGGCGAGCGTGGTGCGGCGCCACAGCCCCCGCGGGTGGGCCTTGTCACGCCAGAAGTTGTAGAGGTAGGCGCCCTGCCGGCTCACATAGGGGATGCGTGCATCAGAATCCAGCACCCGCTGGATGGTGCTCCTGAGAGAATCGAACGCCGGCCCGGTAAACTTCGCCAGGGTGACTCCATTCTCATTCTTCACCCATTGCATCGCACTGTCGGACCGGACCTGCTCCAGCCAGAGGTAGGGATCGTCTGCACTCGAGGCCTTTTCCGATGCGCTGCCTTGGGTGCAACCGGAGGCAGCGCCGGCGAGGAGCGCGGGAAGCAGGAGCAGCAAGCGTCGCATGGTGGTGTCCCGTCGTGGGAGGAGGCAAGGCGGAAGTTCGTGCGAGGTGAGAGGAGGGTCAAGAGTCGCGGGACGCGGGACGCGGACCTCCCCCGAACGTCACCCCGACGAACGGGATGGTGCCGAGCTCACCGCTCACAGCTCACAGCTCACCGCTCACAGCTCACAGCTCACAGCTCTCAGCTACATTACGACAATCCCACCTCACCAAAGGAGTCCTGCGCACATGCCTCCCCGCCCTTACGTCCTCTCCGAAGCCACTTGGGACGACGTACGTGCCGCGTCCTACGAAGTCGCCATCCTGCCGTGGGGCGCCACGGAGGCGCACAACCGTCACCTGCCCTATGGCACCGACAATATTGAAGCGGAAGCAGTCGCGGTTCGAGCCGCAGGCAAGGCGTGGGAAAGGGGAGCCCGCGCAGTCGTGCTGCCGACCGTGCCATTCGGCGTACAGACGGGACAGCGCGAGATCCCGCTCTGCCTCAACATGAACCCGAGTACGCAGGCGGCGGTGATCCGGGACCTGCTCCCTGCCCTCTCGATGCATGGCGTGCGGAAGCTGCTCATCCTGAATGGTCATGGCGGGAACGACTTCCGGCAGATCATTCGCGAGCTGCAGCCGGGCGCGGGGCTACTGCTCTGCCAGGCCAACTGGTATAACGCGGTGAAACCGGGGCCTTACTTCGATGAGCCCGGCGATCACGCCGGCGAACTGGAAACCAGCGTCATGCAGCACGTGGCGCCGGACCTGGTGCGGCCGCTCTCGACCGCGGGGCCCGGCAGTGCCCGTCCTTTCACTATAGAGGCCTTCCGTGACGGCTCGGCCTGGACACCGAGGCACTGGATCGAGGTCACCGACGATACGGGGGTCGGGAACCCCGCGTCGGCGTCCGCGGAAAAAGGAGAGCGCTTCCTGGCTGCGGTGGTGGACTGGCTCAGCGATTTCCTGGTGGAGCTGGCGGCGGCGGATCCGGGGAACCTGCATGAATCACCGAGCGATTCCTGAGGCAAGCCGTCCGGGGCGGCTCCCAGAGCCGCCCCTCTCTCTCCGAATTCACGAAAGCACGAAAGATACGAAAACACGAAAAACTGCATTTCACACGAAAGCACGAAAACACGAGAGCACGCTCAGGCTTTGCGGCTCAGGCCATGCTCCCCTATGACGTAC
>DASSOW010000290.1:0-6828 GCA_035700175.1 Gemmatimonadales bacterium
GCCCAGAATTGTAGTCGGGAGCGAACCGCGAGTCAAGGCCATGCAGGTCCCCAACTTCCCGCCCCACTGTCCCGTACTGCAACACTTCACTGGGTAGCCTTGAATTATAGACTGAATGCGGGAGCAGGTCAAGACGGGTCGCAGGTCGCAGGTCGCAGGTCTCAGGTCGCAGGTCGCGGGGCGCGGGGCGAGGGGCGAAAGCTGCCGGTTGTTACCGAGCCGCCTGGCACCGAGCGCCTGCGACCTGCCCCGCGACCCGAGACCCACGACCCGTGACCCACGACCCCCTCCAGTGACGCATCCCACAGGCCCGGCCAGCAGGACTGCATAAATTGGCATCCAGCCGCCTGACTCCCCCAGAGTCTGCCCCGGCTCTCCACCGTCGCCCGCCGCGCCTTTCGGCCAGCCGGGCCCCCCACTCACTCCTCGTGGAGGTTGGCATGAGCACCACTACCGACACCGAACACGCCGTGGACGTTCTCAACCAGTTGCTCGAGACCGCCCGCGATGGCGAGAAGGGCTTCAACGAAGCCGCCGAAAGCACCGATAACCCCGACCTGCGCGCTACGCTCCAGGGCTTCGCCGCCCAGCGCGCAGCCTTCGTGACCGAACTGACGCAGCTCATCCGCTCCGTGGGCGGAGACCCCCACGAGTCCGGTCACGTCGCGGGCGCCCTCCACCGTGGCTGGATGAACGTGAAGGAGGCCTTCAGCAAGCGGGAAGACAAGGCCATTCTGGAAGAGTGCGAACGCGGCGAGGACTACGCCAAGAAGAGCTTCACTGAAGCGCTCGACGAGCCGCTCCCTGAGAACGTACGGACCGTGGTCCAGCGCATGGCATCGGAAGTGAAAATGGCCCACGACAGGGTCCGCGGCCTGCGGGACCGGGCGCGGGCGGCGAGCTGACAGTCGCTGGCTACTGGTCGCTGGCTGCTGCCAGCAGCCAGTAGCCAGCAGCCGTCGACCCTACTTCTCCCCCGGCTTCGCCAGCAGCCGCTCCGCGAAATCCAGCCGCTCGGCCAGGTCGGTCACTTCCTGTCGCAGCACGTCCAGTTCATCGAGCACCGCGTCCAGGTCGCGCCGCCCGCCCAGGTCGGCGGATGCAGGATCCCAGTCGCTGACCAGCCGTCCGGTGTCATCGCGGAGTCCACCGGCCGCTACCACGATCACGTCAAACATCCACCAGATCCCCAGCCCACCCAGCGTGAGGATCATGAGGATCGCCGAGGCGGTCCGGCCGGCGTAGAAGCGGTGCGCGCCAAACATCCCCAGCAGCAGGGCCAGCGCCAGCGCTACCGTGCGCGATTTCTCCGATGGGCCCCGTGGCCGATCCGGCAATGTCACTTGAACTCCTCCGTGTCCGTAGGGATGCGCCCGGGTGGATTCGAACCACCGGCCAACAGCTTAGAAGGCTGCTGCTCTATCCAGCTGAGCTACGGGCGCGCGCCGCGAACAGTGTCGCCGAACCGCGCGGCGGTCAAGCACGTCGCCCGACCTGGTTGCGAAGGGGCACTGGTTGGCCGATGCTTCCTCAAGGGCGACCCTCGCCTCCAACCTCGACCTCCGGAGTCCCGATGAAGCGTTCGCTCACGTTGTCAATGCTGCTGGGGATCGCGGCGTGCGCCGGGCACGGACCCGCACCGGCTCCCCTGCCGGCCGGCCGTGACATGGCGGCACCCGCGAGCGGCACGGCGCTGCTCCAGCGGATGCATGATGCCTACCAGGGCCGCTGGTACCGGACGCTCACCTTCGTGCAGACGACGTCCTTTCCCGATGGCCACAAGGAAACCTGGTACGAGGCCGCCGAGCTCCCCGGCAAGCTGCGCATCGATGTCGCGCCGATCGACAGTGGCAAGATGAGTCTGTTCCGGAACGACAGCATCTACACCTTCGACCATGACACACTCGCCCGCTCCGGGCCGCTCGTGCACCCGTTGCTGGTGCTCGGCTTCGACGTGTACGCCAGCGACCCGGAGAGCAACGCTGCAAAACTCAAGGCGCTCGGGCTGGACCTGAGCGTAATCCATCAGGATACCTGGCAGGGTCGGCCCGCATGGGTAGTCGGCGCCGCCAAGGGCGACAGCCTCACGCCACAGTTCTGGGTGGACGCCGAGCGGCTCGTCTTTGTCCGACTCATCGAGCGGCGCCCTCCTCCACCCAACAACCCCGACGCCCCAGCTCGCCGGCTCGAGACCCAGTTCAACAAGTACCAGCAGCTCGGCGGCGGATGGATCGCGCCTGAAGTGGTGTTCCTGGTGGACGGCAAAGAACGGCTCAGGGAGGAATACCACGACATGAAGGCAGACGTGACGCTGCCGGCAGAGCTGTTCTCAGCCGATGGGTACCGGAAGCCGGGGTGGGTGGCTGAATAGGACGGACAGGACGGACGGGAGGGACGCGACGGACAGGTGCTTGCACGGAAGAGCGCGTCAACCTGCCCGACCCGCCCGTCCTGTCCGTCTTGTCCGTCCCGAATCGGGGCGCCGGGATTCGAACCCGGGACCTCCTGCTCCCAAAGCAGGCGCGCTACCGGACTGCGCCACACCCCGCGGTGCTCAAGACCGCCACAGGATAATCGGCCGGGCGGCCGCGGCGCTAGGCGGACAGATGGACAGGCGGACAGTGGGAAAATGATCGAGGGTCAACGGTCGTCGGTATATGGTCTTGTTAGCTTGAGCGCGGCGAAGGGGCCGAAACTCGTCCGCCGCTTCGGCCTCTTCGCTCGCGCCGCTCACTCAGGGTGACATCGCGGCCCGCGTCCCTGTCTGTCCATCTATCCCTCTTCCGATTTTCACACCGCCAAGGCCGCAAGCATCTCCGCGAATGCCCTTCCGCGATGGCTCACGCGGTTCTTCTCCTCCGCCGTTGCCTCGCCGAAGGTCTTGCCCAGGTCATCACTCAGGAAGAGCGGGTCGTAGCCAAAGCCGCCGGTGCCGTGCGGTTCCGTGAGAATGACACCGGCACAGGTGCCCTCGAACACGCGTGGAACGGGCCGCCCCGGTTCGACCAGCGCCAGTACGCAACGGTAGCGCGCGCGGCGCCGAGCTTCCGGCGCGCCCAACAGGCGTCGCAGCAGCTCTCGATTATTGGCCGCATCAACCTCGTCTGGGCTACCGCTTGCCCCTGCCCACCGCTTGGAGCGCACTCCGGGCGCACCGGCCAGTGAGATCACCTCGAGCCCCGAGTCGTCGGCCACCGTGGGCATACCTGCCCGCTTTGCGAAAAACTCCGCCTTGGCCGTGGCGTTGCCCTCGAAGGTGTCGGCGTGCTCCAGGAGGTCTTCGGCCGCACTCCACACCACGCCCGCTTCATCGGGCGATACCACGGCGACACCTGCCGGTTCGAGGATCTGCCGAGCTTCGGCGAGCTTGCCGGGATTGCGGGTGGCGACCAGCAGCTTCATCCGTCAAGCACCGACCGTTGCGCATCGAAGAGCTGGCGGATCCCGGCCTGGCCGAGCTCCAGCAGCCGATCGAGCTCGGCGCGCGAGAAGGTGCCATGTTCGCCGGTGCCCTGCACCTCCACGAACTGGTCCGGCTCGAGCATCACCAGGTTCGCGTCGACCCCGGCGTTCTTGTCCTCCAGATACATGAGGTCGAGGCGAGGCTCGCCGTCGATGATCCCCACGCTGACGGCGGCGACCAGCTTTCCGAACGGCGACGGCCGGCCAGTGTGCTCGGCGAGCCAGCGGCAGGCGTCGGCGAGCGCCACACATCCCCCGGTAATGCTCGCGGTTCGAGTCCCGCCATCGGCCTGAAGCACGTCGCAATCGATCCGGATGGTGTATTCGCCGAATTCCATCGTGCTCATGGCAGCGCGCAGAGAGCGTCCGACCAGGCGCTGGATCTCCTGGGTCCGCCCCCCGGGTCCGTGCCTCTCCCGCGCGGTGCGTTCGGTGGTGGCTCGGGGAAGCATGGCGTATTCGGCGGTCACCCAGCCAAGGCCGGTGTTCTTGCGGAAGGGGGGCACGCCCTCCTCCACGCTGGCGGTACAGTGCACCAGTGTGCCGCCCATCCGGATCAGGCAGCTGCCTTCGGCGTAGGGATTGGCGCCGCGCTCCAGCACGACGGGGCGCAGCTGGTCGGCGGCGCGTTGGTCTGGTCTGCTCATGTCTAGTGCCTGGACTGGATGGTCCCCGTCAGAGCCCTTCTTCGGCACGGGGATGGAGGTGGAACGTGGGAGTCACCAGCGGAAGGTGCAGTGTGACGGAATAGCGGGTTTCGATTACGATGCGCGGAGGCCGGGCCGTCCGGCTGACGGTGACATCCTGCGCCTCCTCCGGCAATCCCAGCTCGTCGACCTTGTCCAGGACCCGCCGGCGGATGACCGCGTCGGACAAACTGGGTGCGAGGCGCGCCTGCGACTGCATTTCGTCCAGGAGCTGGTAATAGTTGATGTACACCTCGCCGATGTTGACCCCGTAGTACAGCGCCGCCACAAACAGCGCCAGGGACAGGAGGCATCCCAGCGTACTGGCGCCCAGGCGCGAGCGCCTCACCACTGCGATTGCGCCCCGTCAACTATGGTGGACTTGAGCTTCTCGAGCGCCTCGTCACGGGCCTGCTGTTCCGTCTGGCTCCCGGGCTCGTAGTCGCCCTCGACCATGAGGCCGGATCGCTGCCACAGCGTGCGGTTCCGCTTCTGGTCCACGATCTCGACGTTCACGGTGAGCTGCACCAGGCGGCGCGTCACATTCACCGAATTGCCGACGTCATTGCCGGTGTAAGCGACAGGCACATCCGGCTCGTATCGCTGGATGCTCCCGCGGACGATCGCATCTGCCTGATCCTCGCCTGCTGCGCGGAGGCCCAGCCGGCCCTCGACCGCGTCGCGGACGGCGGCATTGACTTCCTGGGTGAGCGTCGGCTCAGGTGTCCGATTGTCGAAAGGCAGGACCGCGACGGTGTGAATCTCCGGCGGAAAACCGCCGCCGGCGAAGCCGTAGCACGCGCCAAGCAGGCCGATGCTAAGGCTGAGGAGGACGCCAGAGATCCGACGGAAAGGTTGCAGGAGACTCGCTCTCGTTGAAGGTCAGGGTAAGCTTGGTCGATGCCGACGGCGCCACGAGCTGGCTTCGCTCCGGCGCATTGGCGGCGCTGAACGTTGTCTCCACCCAGCCGACCAACTCGCCGCCGTGACGTACCTCGGCCTGCAGGCGGAGCCCGGACCGCTGCCAGGCGTATCGGACCGTATCGGCATCGTTGCTCCACTGCCAGTGCAACCCGGTCTCGTCCTCGAGGCCGTGCACCAGCGCATCCGATGGCGGCGACCGCATGATGCCGAGCATGGCCCACATGAGCGGGTAGCTCGGGACCAGCCGCTGGATGATGTCAGGCGGATCCGTCCACTGGGCCGAGTCGCCCGTGACCACCGCCGCACCACGCCCGCTTCCAAGCGGCCCCGCGACATCCAGGCGCACAGAGTCGGGCGCGGCGATGCGAGCCGACCCACGTCCGCCGGCGGCGCCACGATCATCCTGTATCTGCCAACGGAACTTGAGCACCCGGTGCCCGGCTGGCGCCGTCACAGCCACCCAGCGAGTGACATCCGCCTGCGTCGCCACAGGGGCATCCGGTGCGACGGCCGGCACCGGCGAATGAACTGCGCAGGCAGCAAGGGCCATCGCAAGATAGGAAGCCGCCCAGCGGCGGTCAACATGAAAGCGTTGCGCCATCAGTAGTTATAGCCAAAGAAGACCTGGAAGAATCCCCGATCTCGCTGCTTCGGGCTCAGCCCGTAACCTAACCTGTCATTGGCCCCAAAGCGGACGCCTGCGTCCATGCGGACCACCACAAGGGGCGCGAGCGCGAGACGGACGCTCCCGCCCATGCTTCCGAGCATGGGCCTGCCGTCACGATTTACCAGCCAGGCCTGGCCCATGTCCACGAAGAGCGCGCCCTGGAATTCGGGAAAGACGATGTCGCCGGCAGGGGTGCCGAGGACCAGGCGGTTGAGCAGCGGGAATCGGAGTTCCTGGTTCACCATCCAGGTCTTGGCACCGATGATGTGCCCGAAGTTGGGATAGCCGCGCAGGCCGGTGGTGCCGCCAATGTTGATGCGACGGGGCCGGTCGCCGCCGCTCCAGAAGCCGAAGAGTCGGGTAGCGTAGCTGACGCGGCGTCCCAGCCGGAAATACCGCCGCACGTCTGCGCTCAGCAGGTAGTTGTCGAACCGGGCGTTGGAGAAGTCACTCGCGACACCGGCGGTCAGCGCGAACCGGAATCCGTCGATGGGCCCGGTCGGCACCCAGAGCGAGTTGTCGTGCACGTAGCTGATGTAATTGGAGCCGATCCAGCCCTTGCGGCGCGGCTCGTCGACCGTCGGCAAATCAAAGTCGAAGCGGTTGGAGTGCTCGAGCGTCACGGTCCCCTCGATCCGCGAGTAGCGAGAGAGCGGATACCGCAGCATGCCGAGCGCGCCTTCGGCACGCTCCTCGTAGGAGGCGAAGAGATCTCCCTCGAACACGCGCCCGGCGAACCGGTAGGCACCGACGCCCCAGTTGACGCGATGTCGCTGGTTCACGTAGACCAGGCTGCCGTTCAGGTTCTCAAAGAACGAACCGAGCTCCTGGCTCTGGAACGAGCCGATACTGCCGTAGAGCAGGTGATCGTTGAGGAGATCGGACAGCAGGAAAGCGGCTCCCTGCACGCCCCCGTAGCCCGGCGCCACCGAGACGCCGCCGGTGGCGAAGTCGAGGGTCATGCGACGATCATACCGCTCCGTGGTCGTGTCAGTCGTGGCGACCTCGGTGGGTGCCTCCCAGGTCCACTGTCCCGCTGCTGCGTGTGGCGCGAGCGCGAATGTGTCCGTCTCGGCCGCCGAATCGGGC
>DASSOW010000291.1:0-2652 GCA_035700175.1 Gemmatimonadales bacterium
CGGCGGAAACCGCCAGCCTCGTGCGGGTGGAGTCCACGCCCAGCCGCAGCGTGTCGGCGCCGACCGGCACCGGCAGGGTATCGGGTGCTCCGGAGACCGGCACCATCCAGTCGAAGCCCGAGACGTCCACGCTCCTCGAGTGGCCGCGCTGGGCATTGCTCCACTTCGAGCCGCCGCGCGCATAACTGCGATCGAACAGGACGCCGCGGGCCGCCAGCAGCCGGCTGGCGAGCGAATCGCGGGCGGCCCACTTGAGCGACATCAGCGCTGTGCGGCTGATCGCCGAGTCGCCGAAGATGCGCCGGAGAGGTGCGACGGCACGATTCTCGATCAGGTAGCCCACGGCGGCGCTTGCCTCGCGGGCCCGGTCCGGTGTCGTGGCGCTGGCGGCGAGCAGGTGTTCGAGGCGCCGGGCCTGGCTCCTGATGCCCAGCCGCGCGGCGCTGATGGGGCCGGTGAAGCAGACCAGCAGGATCGCCGCCAGCGAGAGCGGGATGGTGCGAATGGCGGTCTCGCGCGCGGTCGTGAACATCACCGCCATCGCCAGCAGCCAGATGCCGAGCACGAGTCCGAGCACCCGGAGCTCGGTGAGCCCGTAGGCGTCCACCCGCTTCCAGAGCGCCAGCAGCAGCAGGATGGCCGCGGGGATCAGGCCCAGGAAGAGCATGCGCGAGTAGAAGCGGATCCATCCCTCCGACGGCTGTACCCGGAGCGGATGCACCAGCAGGAATCCCAGCATGCCCGCCACCGCGACGCTGGTGACGAGGTAGCCCACCCACCCGGACGGCCAGCTGCCGGTGGCGATGATCTTCACGCCGTACAGCACGACGATGGCGAGATAGATCGCAACCAGCGGCGTCAGCACGTACTGGGTAAAGACCTTGAGTGCCCTGGGGTAGGTGGCGGCATCGAGTTCGGCCGGCTCTTCCGGAACTCCCGACAGGAAGATCCACGGGTGCACGAACAGCGCCATCACCAGCCAGAGCCGCGGGTAGCTGATCGGCGGCACGTGCACGCCGAAGAGCTTGTCCACCGCCACCAGTGCGATCGCCAGCCCGGCGAAGAGCACGCCGCTGAAGAGCACGGCTCGGAGGAAGCTCTCGAAGAGGCGCCGGTTGTACTGCCAGAAGGCGGATGTCTCCCGGCCGCGGATGAAGGGCAGGAACGACACGCCGAGATGGACGATCGCGCTGAGCTGGAGGTAGCGCAGCATGTCCGGCTTCTCGTCCGGGCCGGGCCAGCTGCGATAGAAGAGCAGCAGCAGCGCGATGCCGGCCAGCTGCCAGAGGGCCTGGCGCGCGGCGCCCCAGCCGCGGTACCGGGCGAGCAGCGCAAGCCCGATGGACAGGGGAACGCCCAGCATCGCCACCATCGCGATGCGGGCAAGCCTGGTTTCATCGGGTCCGTCCACCGCCGCCACGGCGCAGACAGCCGCGACGGCCGCGAGCAGCATCGTGAGGGGGAACTTGCGGAGCACGTCTGCCGCGCGCCCGACGAGCGCCGAGACCGAGGGAAGTTGCATGTCCGCCTCCGTGATGCGAGTCAGCCGCCGCCGAACACCAGACTGAACACGAGCACCGCCAGCACGATCGCCGTGATCAGGACGTAGAGTCGGTCCCGCTGCAGCAGGAAGGCCACCAGCGACAGCACCACCCGCGCGACCGGCGTGGCGATGAGGAGGATGAGCCCGAGCTGCACGATCGCCCGGCTATCCAGCGCCAGCGCGCCGCGCACCACACTCCCGATGCTCCGGAACTCGGCGCTCTCGCCGCGAAACGTGCCGAAGCTGGCCGTCTCGCCGCCGTGCCTGAGCCACAGGAAAACGCCGCCGGCCAGGGCGACCGCCGCCGCCAGCAGCACCCCGCCGCGCAGCAGGCCGCCGATGATCTGCTCCACCTGGTCGTCGGACCACCGGCCGGCATTCACAGCCCGCCCCGCATTCCCTTGTAGAACATCTCCACGGCCAGCACCACGACCACCGCCGTGAACAGCAGGCGGAGCGCGCGCGTCGGGGCACGGGTCAGGACCTGCGCCCCGAGCAGGGCGCCGGCGAGCACGCCGAGCATCACGGGAAGTGCCAGGACCGGATCGATGTACCCCCGGCTCAGGTAGACGCCGGCGCTGGCCGCGGCGGTCACGCCGATCATGAAGTTGCTGGTGGTGGTGGAAACCTTGAACGGCAGGTGCATGGCCCGGTCCATGGCGAGCACCTTGACCACGCCGGACCCGATGCCGAGCAGTGCCGACAGGATGCCGGCGAGAAACATCAGCCCGAACCCGGCGGGGACGTTGCGCACCTGATACGGCTGGCGGCCCTCCGGCGTCGGATAGGTGGAGCCGAGCCGGAGCCGTGCGGCGAGCGGGCTGGGCTCGCTGGTGATGTGCTCCGGGTGCGGGCGGAGCGACTGGACGGCGGTGAACAGGAGTACCACCGCGAAGATCACCGCGATCGCATTGGGGGAAATCCAGCCGGCCAGGTACGCACCGCCCAGCGCGCCGATGGTGGTCGCCACCTCCAGCAGCATGCCCACCCGGATGTTGGTGTATCCCTCCCGCACGTATGCCGCCGCCGCTCCCGACGACGTGGCGATCACGGAGACGAGCGAAGCGCCGACGGCGTACCGGATGTCCACGCCGAAGGCGAGCGTGAGG
>DASSOW010000292.1:0-6776 GCA_035700175.1 Gemmatimonadales bacterium
CGAGAAGCACCCGAAGGTGGTGAAGGTGCACTATCCGGGTCTCGCGTCGCATCCTGATCACGCCATCGCCAAGGAAACGCTGGACGGCTTTGGCGGCATGGTGGGGCTCGAGATCAAGGGCGGCGTGCGGGGCACCGAGAAATTTCTCCGCCGGCTCAAGCTGGTGGCCCATGCGCCCAGCCTCGCGGGCGTGGAGAGCCTCGTCTCGGAGCCTCGGCTCACCTCCCACAAGGCAATGTCGGCGAGCGCCCGCGCCGACATCGGTATACCGGATGGCTTTGTCCGTCTCTCCTGCGGGATCGAGGACGCGGACGATATCATCGCGGATCTGGAGCAGGCACTGGGGAAGTAGGGCGTAAGGCTTAAGGCGTAAGGCTTAAGGCGTAAGGCGTAAGGCTTAAGGCGTAAGGGCGTACGAGGATGCGAGACTCGTGACTCGCGACCCCTAAGCCCTACGCCCTATGCCCTACGCCCTACCCGACCTTCCCTCCGAAACTCCGCAGCCGACAGGCCCCACTTCTGGAGCCAGCGATAGATGGTCGATCTCGTAGTCCCGATGCGAGCCGCGGCCTCGGTAATGTTCCCTCCTGCGGCCCTGCACGCGGCCACGACCCGGCGTCGCAGTTCAAGCTCCTGTGCCTGCGGGGCCGCTGGCCCTGGTATCTGGCTGTCGACTCCGCCTCGTGCGAGCAGCATCGCCTGGATATGCCGCGCATCAAGTTCCGCTCCATCTGCCAGTACGCATGCTCCTTCGATCACCGCACGGAGTTCGCGCACATTGCCGGGCCAGTGGTTCTTGAGCAGCACCTCCTGTGCCGCTGCGGATAGGGTGCGACCCCGTCGTGACGCAAACCAGGACGCCAGAATGGGGATGTCCTCCTGTCTCTCCCTGAGTGGCGGCAATCTGACGACTCCGATGGCCAGGCGCTGGTATAAATCATCCCGGAGCTCGCCAGCCGCGACGCGCTGCTCAATGTCCTCATGTACGGCCGAAACCAGCCGGACGTCCGCGTGGAGAATCCTGAAGCCGCCGAGCGGCTGGATTTCACCCGTCTCCACGACACGGAGCAAAGTTGCCTGGCTTTCCTGTGGGAGGCTGGTCAGTTCGTCGAGAAAAAGGGTGCCACCGTCGGCCTGCCGGTAGTATCCGAGACCGTGGTCCACGGCGCCGGTGAAGGCGCCGCGGCGATGGCCGAACAGCATACCATGGGCGAGCTCGGGCCGAAGCGAAGCGCAGTTGACTGGAACCAGTTGCCCCTGCCGGCTGCTAATGCGATGGATCCGCTTCGCCAGCAACTCCTTGCCGGTCCCCGTTGCTCCGATGAGCATGATGGGGTGGTCAGTTCGCGCCCATCGCTCCGCCAGCTCGATGGCATCCAGGTATGCGGGCGCCCGGCCGATCATGGGATGGTCGATCATCCTCGCCTCGGACTTCAGCACGGCACTCATGGCGCCACTCCGGCACTATCGTGACGCTCCGCTGGCGGAAGCCGGGGAACAGTGACGGAGTCGGCATCGGCGTCTGTCCGAAGGATTCTCGGCGTAATGAAAATGAAAAGCTCCGTGGCTGTCTCGTGCTCACTCTGGCCACCGAAGAGTCCGCCCAGTATGGGAATCGACGAAAGCACCGGAACGCCATGGCGCGTGCGGTCTCTTTGCCTGTCCCGAAGACCACCCAGCACAATTGTCTGGCCATCATGAACCAGGACCTGGGTTGATGCCTCGCGCGTCGATATGACCGGAGCATCGAACTGCGTTTCGCTCGTCGCGGCGTTGATTTCCTGCTGCACCACCAACGAGACGTAGCCGTCGTCGTTGATGGTCGGGCGAACCGTCAGCTTGGTCCCTACATCCCGATACTGGACGACCTGGTCGCGCGACGGGGTGTCCGTGGGAAGCGAGCGGCTCACCTGCACGAACGGTCGCTGACTTCCAACGAGGAATCGGGCCTCGACATTGTTCGAGGCAAGCAGCACTGGGCGCGACACGATCTTTACGTCTCCGCGCGACTCGGCGAGGCTGAGCATGGCGTCTATCCGGCCCTTCGCGAGATTCATGAACTTCACTACGACGTCACCCAGGCCGGCGCCGGCGACCGTCCCTTCCGCCGTGGCACCGCCGCCGATGTCCTGCGGCGCCAGGTCCAGGTCGGCGCCGAGCGAGAAGGAGCGATCCCGCCGGGCTTCCACGATCAATACCTCGATCAGCACCTGGAGCGGCCGCGTATCGAGCTCCTTGATGGCGGACGACAGCAGGTCAAAGTCATGCTGGCTCACTCGCATGAGGAGCGCATTGGTGAGCGGGTCGGGAACAATGATGAGCGGACCGGACAAGGCCCCGGCCGCCGGAGCCGCCGCGCCCAATGGCTGGCCGGCGTCGTCAGCGGGTTGGCCGCTGCGGCGCAATTCGTCAGAGAGCGTTCCCGTGGACAGTCCCGTCTCCATCTGGCCCCCGGAACCACCGAACAGCTGGTTCAGCGTGCCAGCAACATCAGTGGCTCGCGCGTGCTTCAGGTGCACAACGAACAGCTTGATGCCGTCATGGGAGGAGGTGGCCTCCGATACGGGCCGGGCGGCCGGGTCTTCGGCAGAGGTCACCCGCAAGAAGCTGGGTTCCTCGGTGAGCTTGAGGCCGTGGGTCTGCACCAGGCCATCCAATAGCGATCGAAGGCTTGCCTTGGGGACATAGCCCGGCGTTTCGAAGGTGACTCGTATGTCGGGAATGCCGGATGTGATGACCGCCTTGCCCAGGTGACGACCCATTGCCTGAATGACCGCCTTGAGATCCGCATCAACGAATTCGAGTTTGACCGAATCCTGCGGGAGCGTCAGGGGGACTGCCTGCGCTCGAAGAGGTACCTGCCCGGCCACTGTAAGCGTCAGCGCGAAGAGGACGTAATACGAACAGGCACTCAACTTCATTTCTGTTCCTCCGGCGGGCGAAATGTCCACACCGTATCGTACCCCGTGATGATGACCCGACCCGCGGATGAGATGGATCGCACCCTGAGTCCGCCCGCCGTATCTCCCTGAGTCAGCAGTCGCGCGCCAGGCGACCCGGGGATTCCCGTGAGGAGCAGGGTTCTTGACCGGCCCAGTACCACCCCCACCAGTGCCAGCGACGGCTTAGGAGGCTCCGGAGCGGGCGGCGCCCCTGTCACGGGTTGACCAAATGACATCGGCGCGAGGGACCGGGCTTGCCGGAACCCTGCTGCCCGGATTGCCGAGGCGACCTCGCTGTCCGAAACC
The DNA here is from genome assembly GCA_035700175.1 of Gemmatimonadales bacterium. Taxonomy (GTDB): domain Bacteria; phylum Gemmatimonadota; class Gemmatimonadetes; order Gemmatimonadales; family GWC2-71-9; genus CAMLHP01. The sequence goes on from DASSOW010000292.1 coordinate 3,249, forward strand.
GCCGCCACTTCGACGGAGCCGTCCGTGCGCGATGGAATCGGGGGCGCTGCCCATGGCAGTCGGAGTGGGCGGGCTGCATTCCAGGCGCACCAGAGAATCGCAGTCGTGGCCAGCACGATGGATGCACCACCGAGTACGGTGTTTCGGCTCATGTACCGCCTTCACGATCGACGTACCACCCAGTCAGAGCCGCCTCGACGTCGAGTACTTCCGGATTCGACGCCGGGCTCTGTGCCTTCACATTCAGCGAGTCGACCGTCAGGACGGGAACCTCGGTGGCGAGGGCGTGCAAGGCGCCAAGCAACCCGCGCGAGTCCGCCGCCAACGAGACCCGAATCCGGATTCGGCGAAACGGTGGAGCGGAGGCGGTGTCGGTTTCCTGGGCCGTCTCGCGCACATCGAGGGCGTAGCGATCCGCTAACTCTCTCAGGCGCAGCGACATCTCGGCGAAGGCGCCGACATCCGTGTGCGCCTCAAGAAGCAGCGAATCCAGCCCAATCAACTCCGCCCGAACGCGAGCGACCGAGTCGGCCAGAGCGTTCATGCCGGACAGGTCAGCTCGCATGCGCGCGACCACGAAAGCACGCGATTCCAGCTCGGCATGGCGGCCCGCGAACCACCGTAGGCCTCGAGGAACTGTTCGCATCGCCAGCAGGACGGCGATCAAGGCCGCCCCCCAGCGCAGGACGCGTCGTTCGCGATTCGTCACGGCTCGGCATTCCCGAACCGAATCGTGAAGTGCTCCTGTCTCACGCCCGAAGTGACATCAGCCGCTGCCGCTCCCTGCATCCGCGGTGCGGGCAGCGTTGTAACCGCTTCCAGCCTGGCGAGCACCCCGGCCGCGTCAGGACCCGCCCCGCTCAGGGACCCGCTTCCGTCAGCGCGCCAGCGAAAGCTTTGCAGGTAGGCCGAATCCGGCATGGCATTCAGCACGTCCACCAGCGACGCCAGTACGGCGCCGCGGTGACTCGCATGGTCCCGGACAGCCGTGACGGAGCGCATCGCGTCGTGGAGCCGGCGCCGAGCCTCGGAAATGGCGGTAGCTGGCACAGTCAGCCGCGCTTGCTCCTGGCGCAGCCATCGCAAGTCGAGCTGCTGCCGCAGCGCCGACACACCTGCGGCGGCCAGCCACACCAGGCAACAGCCACCGATCATCCGGCGTGACAGCCGCCGCTCCATCTGGCGCCTCCGTGCCAGTGCCTTCGCTGACTGGAGCACCAGATCCGGCGCTTCCGTCGGGACAATCTGGAATCGATTTGGAGCGGACGCTTCGAGAGCAGATTCAATTGCGATGATCCAGGGCTCTTCCGCCGCCGCCGCAATCGCGCTTGGCGCCCCTGACGCCGGACCGCGCCCTGTCCATCGTGCGCTGGTTACCAGCGGTATCCCGTTCTTGCGGAAGTAGCGCCCGGAGTGGCGGGCAACCAGCGAGGCCAGATCGTGCTGCCGGATACTGGGAAGCTCGTGGAGCCGGCGACATTGGGCGACCGGTGGGCCGACGCGTACTAGAATGGTGGGACGCGCTCGGCGAAGAGTCTCCAACGACAACATATCAGACAGGCCGGTATGAAGCTGATCGGGAGACGCTGCATTGCAACCAGCACCCCAGACGAGCCCAGTCCGTCTGCGCAATGAGGCGATCAGTCGGCCGCCCTCGACCGAAATGTCGAGTCGTGACCTCACCAGGCCTCCCTCTGCAGCACAGCGAGGCCTCGCTCCGAGGGCAGGATGATTAGGCGCTCACTGGCCTTGGCTGGCCCCAGGCGTGAGCCCGCGACGACGCTCATGATGAGCGCGCCTCGCTCGAACGTCGTTCGAGCCGTCAGATCTGTCCACCAGCGCTCCAGCTCGGTTCGCTCCATCGGTGTGGCCAACTGCGCCACGGTGCCAAGGCCGGTGATCCGGCCGGCGCGTCCCGCCAACTCGACCCTCCGCGCGAGCGCAGGTGACACACCGGGCAACGAACCGATCACGGCAGCCGGTGCGTACGCTGGATTGATTCGCCCATCTCCCGTAACCGTGAGCAGCGCCAGCAGAGAGTCAGAGAGGGATCGCCACCCACGCACCTGCCGGAACTCCGCGACCTGAGCGAACGCTCGGTTTGCCGGCACTGGCATTCCGAGCGCGGTCGCGCAGGCGCGTTCACAGCCTCCGGAGCGCGGATCAGCATCCGCGTCGCGCCAGTCGAGGACTGCGGCCACGAGACTGTCCGCGCCAAGCAGTCGCTGGAAAGCCAGGCTGTCCGCGGTGTTGATGTTGAAGCTGGCGTTCGTTGGTGCGATGTGACTAGTGCACCATGCACCGTTGGGCAAACTGGCCGAAGCGCCCGGATACGTGCTGTCATGCTCCAGCTGGGCACGTGCCAGACTCTCACACCAGACCAGCGCCCAGCGTGCCTGCGTGAGCGACATCCGGTTGCGCGTTTCGAAGAGGCCGCGCCGGGCGAGCAGCATCATGCCGGCGGTCATGGATCCGAGGACCACGAGCGCCCAGAGCACAGAGATAAGAACGACCCCGCGCCGGCCCTTCAATTCACTACCCCGGTCTGGAACAGGACCGTGTCGGCGCGGTCGGAATATGTGATACGCATCCTGACGGCAAGCGCGGGCGTGGCCGGGCTTTGGTAGGAAGGAAGCCAGGGACTCTCCGCCCCCAGCCGCTCCAGGTAGTCGAAGCGAAGCGCAGGCACCCCCGACAGTAGTCTGAGACTACCAAGCTGATCTGAGTGCATTACGACGCCGCTGTCCTCGAATGCCACGTGAACAACGTCAAGTGAGTGCCTGCCGTTCGGACCTGGCATACGGGCCGAGAACCGTACACCTGTCCGCTCACCCTCGAATGGGATATCGCCTGGCTGGCCTGCCTCAGCGTTCCGGAAGGCCATGCGGAGCCATGCCACCGCGACCGCGGCGCTGTCAAGGCGGGCGCGCTTTCGTTCCAGGCTTCGGCCAGCTGTAATGCCGCTGCCAATCATCTCGCCGAGTACGGCCAGCGCCATGGCGCCGATTGTCAGCGCGAGCATGACCTCGACAAGGGTGAAGCCGCCTCGGCCTCGCGCGCTCATGGGGCACCTGGACCGGTACGGAAGAAGAGCGCTTCCAACCCGTGCTGGGGGAGGCTGACATCGCGTGCGACCTGAACGCGGTACACGCCCGGCTGGATGAATTGCACGGTTACTGCGAACTCACCCACCCCATGCGTACCAACCCGCCGGGCGAGATCTTCGGCAGTCAGCAGGCTCATCGCCGTCATTACGCGGTCCATGGCAGCGAATTCTGCCTCGCGGGCCTGCATGCCTGATTCCGAGAGGACCGCCGCGGAGAATGCAGCAGCGAGACCACTCGCCGCGAAGCCGATAACAATCATGGCTACAAGTGCCTCGATCAGGGCGATGCCGGACCGACGTCCCATCATCGGCGATTGTCCTGCACAATCCGGCCGTCCGGGAGATAAAGCACGGAAGCCCCGCCGAGGCTGTCCGTCAGTGCCTGCCCGGTGGCCAAAGACGCCATACGGAGGGAGTCAGCC
>DASSOW010000293.1:0-11116 GCA_035700175.1 Gemmatimonadales bacterium
ATCCCGCACCTCAGGCGCGCGATGGCGAGGGTGGAGGAGATAGGGGCTGGGGCTTAGGGCTTAGGGATTAGGGATGACGAAACGAGTGCCCGTCTCGTCGCCCTAACCCCTAGCCCCTAATCCCTAACCCCTATTCGACTATCTCCTTGTAACTCTCCGGCTTCCACCGCGGCTTGGCGTCCGCGTTCGCCACTTCCTGGCCCAGGTAGTACACCAGCTTGACGATGCGCGATTCCTTCTCGGCGTCGATCTTCGACGGTTCGTCGCCGGGGCCGTGATAGTCCTCGTGAGTGCCGTTGAAGAAGAAGAGAATCGGAACGCCCTTGCGCGCAAAGTTGTAGTGATCGGAGCGGAAGTAGAAGTTCTCCTCGGGCCAGATGTCGTCGATGGCCGTCATGCCCAGCTCCCGGTGCGCAGCATTGATCCGGTTGAGCGTGGTACCCAGGTCCGAATGCTCCTTGCCAATCACCACGATGGTGTCTTTCCAGTTACGGCCGATCATGTCCATGTTGAGGTCGGCTACGATCTGGTTCATCGGCACCACCGGGTGTTCGCTGAACCAGCGGCTCCCCCACAGCCCTTTCTCCTCGCCGCTGACGGTCAGGAAAATCAGCGACCGCCGCGGACGGGCGCCCGGCTGGGCAAAGGCCTCGGCCAGCTCCATGATGCCGGTCGTGCCTGACGCGTCGTCGTCAGCGCCATTCCAGATGCTGTCGGTGGTGCCCTTCTGCGGCGTGTTCACGCCGACATGATCCATGTGGGCCGAGAAGACCACGTATTCGTTCTTGAGGACCGGGTCGGTTCCCTCCAGGATGCCGACCGTGTTGGGCGCCCGCGTTGCCTTGTCCTGCGTCTCATGGCCATCGATCATGACCATCAGGCTGTCGAGCTGGCGGACCACGGGCCCCTTGGAACGCCGCACCTCGGCGAGGTTGACGCCCGCCCTGGCCAGCACGGCCGCACTGGCCCGGTCGTGCACTTCCACCACGGGGACACCGGCGCCGCCACTGAGATTGTCGCGCATGGCGAGCCGGATGCGTGGCTGGTTGTCGCTCGCGAGCGCCTGGGCAAACTGGGTCGAGTCGCGATTGGAGGCGAGCACGATGGCGCGCGCGTCGGACTGGATGAGCCGCTGCAGTGCTGCATTCGTGCCCGCGGCCACTTGCCCCGCGTAATCCACCACCAGGAGCACGACCCGGCCGGCCGCCTTGGCAGGGTCAACCGCGGTGCTGTCCAGCATGCCTCCCACTACCAGCACCGGGCCGCTGATTTCGCTGCCGGGTACATCGCCGTAGCGCCACCGCGCATCGCTGGTGAAGCTCGCATGCGTGTGGGCGGAACCGAACATGAAGCCCACGTCCGAGTTGGCCGCGTCGAACCGCGCCTGTTCAATGGGATACCATTGCAGGTATCCGCCGCTGTCGCCAGCGGGCTTCAGGCCGTTCTGCTTGAATACACTTGCCACGTAGCGGGCGGTGAGCTCGAGCCCACGGCTGGGCGTGTCACGCCCCAGCATGGAGTCGTCGGCGATGATGCGGATGCGGCGGGCGACGTCCGCTTCAGTAATGGTTGCAGCCCCCCGCTCCACGGCCGCCTTGGCCGGCGTTTTTGCCGACGTGGCCATCTGGCCGGTTGCCGAGGAGGGCAGGGCGAGCGGGGCGAGCAAGGCGAACAGGACGGAAACGTGACGCATGTGTCCTCGGGGGATACAAGTCAATTCAGGCAGCTGCGGGACCTTCTGGCTGATACGGGGGAGGGTTTACAGGGTTTCAGGGCAAGCAGGAGGGGCGGGCAGGGCGGACGAGGCGGACTGGGCAGACAGGTGGTCGTTGGCTGTTGGCTGCTGGTCCTGTCCGTCCCGTCCGCCTTGTCCGTCCCGTCCGCCTTGTCAATCCGGCTTCCGCCGCTTCAGCTCCGGCTCCCCGGTGCTCCGGGGCTCGGCCGGCTTGTCCGGGGTCACGTGGCGCGGTTCATCCCGGGTGGTTCGCGGCGTCGGGGACTCGTGGCGCGGCTCACTCCTGGGCTCGGTGGACCGCTTGGGCTGGGCCGCCGGCGGCCGGGCCGCGGGCTGTTCGTGCGGCTGGCCACGACGGTCGGGCTGCTGGGCGTGGGCCAGCTCGGGTGCTGCAAAGAGGAGCACTGCTGCGGCGGCTAACGCCGAAATGCGCACCAATGAAACCTCCCTGTCAGGTGAGACGTAGCGCAGACCAATATAGCGTTGCAGGGGGCATGCCAAGGCGGGCAGGACGGGCGGGACGGGCAGGTGGTCGCAAGTCGCGGGTCGCATGACCCGAGACCCACGACCCGCGACCCACGACTTGAGACTTGCGACCTGCGACCATACGTTGCGGCCCCTGATGGCAAACTCCTCCCTCGCGCCGCATCTTCGCCCCGATCTGCTGGATCCAGTGGATGTCGCCCGCCTCGGGGGGATCGAAGTCACCACCCGTGGGGTGGTTGAGGGGTTCCTCTCCGGGCTCCACAGGTCGCCCAGGCGGGGGTTCTCGGTGGAGTTCGCCGAGCACAGGATGTACCAGCCCGGGGACGAACTGCGCTACGTGGACTGGAAGATCCTGGGCCGCAACGACCGGCTGTACGTCAAGCAGTATGAAGAAGAGACCAACCTCCGGGCCATGATGGTGCTGGATGCATCACGCTCCATGGCCTGGTCCGGCAATCCGTCCGTCACCCTGTCCAAGCTGGAGTACGCCGCCCGTCTCGCCGCTGCCCTCAGTCTGATACTCCTCCGGCAGCGCGATGCCGCCGGGCTGGTCGTCTTCGACGACGACGTGCGGCACGTGGTGCCACCTCGCGCCCGGACCACCCACTGGCAGCAGCTGGCCAGCGTGCTCGGCCAGCTCCGTGCAGGCCAGGGGACAGCGGCCGCCCCGGCGCTACGCCGGGTCATGGATTTCCTTCGCCGGCGGGGTATGGTGATCTTCATCTCCGACCTGCTGATGGATCGCGACCTTGCGATGGCCACGCTCCGCTTCCTCCGCCATCGTGGCCACCAGGTGCTGGTGCTGCACGTGCTGGACCCAGCGGAGATGTTGCTCTCGGGGCCAGCGGAGGCTCGGTTTGAGGATCCGGAATCGCGCGAGGCGGTGATTCTTCGACCCGCGGACTGGGCTGAGGCCTACGCCGAGACCCTGCAGCAGGTGACCCGCGACTGGAACCTGGCCTGCCGCCGGTTTGGGATCGCCTATCATCAAGTGCTGACTAATCGGCCATTTGGTGACGCGCTTCGGGAGGCGCTGGTGGTGCCCCGCCAGCAATGATCGGATTTCTCCATCCCTGGATGCTGGCGGCGCTGCCGGCGGTGGCGCTGCCACTGCTGCTCCACCTGCTTGCCCGCCGCGAGCCGCCCACTGTGCCGTTTCCTGCCGTGCGCTACCTCCGCACGGCCACGGCCGAACACCAGCGGCGCTTCCGCCTGCAGCACTGGCTGCTGCTCCTGCTCCGGATGCTGCTGATCCTGGCTCTCGTGCTCGCCGCATCTGGCCCCACCATGCAGCTTGCCGGAGTGCCGGGCCACGCGCCTGGGGCGCTCGTTGTCGTTCTCGACAACAGCGCCAGCAGCGGTGCCATGGTGGGCGGCACTCCACAGCTGGAGACCCTGGTGCACGCGGCGCGACAGGCACTCGGGCGCGCCACGCCCGAAGACGCCGTGTGGCTGCTGCCTGCCGACGGCCGGCCGCGGCGGGGCAGCCCGGCGAGCCTGGCCACACTGGTCGACAGCCTCGCGGTGCTGCCCAGCCGGCTTGATCTCGGCGACGCGGTCACGCTGGCCAACGAGATCCTGGCCGACGACCCGCGCCCCGGCGAAATCCTGCTGCTCTCTGATCTGCAGGCTACGGCCCTGACCTCCGCGGCCATGCGCGCCCCGCTCATCGTGGGCCGCCCGACAGACAGTCCGCCAGTCAATCGCGGAGTGGTGTCTGTGGACGCCGGCCCGCAACCGTGGACCCGCGAGGGCGGTCGCCTCACCGTCGCTGTCGCCGGTGATTCGTCTGCTCCGCTGGCGGTCACCGCCCGGCTGGGCAACGCTCCCCCGCGCGAAACACTCATCCGTCCCGGCGACAGCGTCAGCGTTCCCCTCCCCAGCCTGGCAGATGGCTGGTTCGTGGCGAGCGCCGAGCTGGCCCCGGATGAGTTCCGGCTCGACGACCGCGGTGAAACGGTGGTGCACGTCTCGCCGGTGGCGTCAGTGCGCTGCGACCGGAGCGACCGGTATCTCTCGGCCGCGTGTGACGTGCTAGAAGCCAATCACCGCATCGTGGCAGGCAACGGCATCTCGCTCGGACGTGTGGGTGGCGGTCCGTCGATCGTGACGCCGCCGGCCGACGCGGCCGAGCTCGGAGCGCTCAACCGGCAGCTGCAGCAGCGCGGCAGCGAGTGGCATTTCGGCGCCCTGCACCTGGACGCGGTGACGACGGACAGCGGGGGGCTCCTTGGCACGCACCGCATCACTCGGCGGTATGCGCTGGAGACCGCAGGGAGTGGGCGCACCGGGGTGCTCGTGTCAGCAGGAGGAAAACCGTGGGCAGTCCGCAGCGGCAACATTGTCCTCCTGGGCAGCCGCCTCGATCCGGCATGGACCGACCTGCCCTTGTCGGCTGAGTTCATGCCGTTCATGGACCGGCTCCTCAACCGGGCCGTGAGGGGTGAGACGGCGCTGATCACGGCGTCGGCCGGCGCCCCGGCGGCGCTGCCGGATCAGGCGACTGAGGTGCGCCGGGGCGATCGCCGATGGACGGTCGAGGGCGGCGACTTTTTCACGCCGACGTCGCTTGGTGCGTACTTCCTGCTGGCCGGGAGCGATACCATCGGCGCGCTCGTTGCCGCGGTCGATCCGCGCGAGAGCCGGCTGCGTCGAGCCGGTGACGACGAGGTCCGGCGGGTGTGGCCGGGCGCCCGGCTGGTGTCACTGGACGATGTGAGCGATGCGGCTTTTTCATCTGCGGCACAGGCTGATCTCCGGGGGCCGCTGCTCTGGCTGGCACTCGCCGTCGGCCTGGGAGAGGTGCTCATCGCGAGCACGCGACGAAAGAAGACATGACGCTTGACCGAATCCTGGATGCCATAGGCCATTCGCCAGGCGCGCTTGACGTGCGTGAGCGCCTGCCGGGGCGTGGGAAGCAACTCACACTGGCGGGGGCGCCCGGCTCATCGGCCGCGGCGCTGGTGGCATGGCTTGCCACGCAGGACAGGGCGCGCACCTTCGCGGTGGTCGCCGCTACGCCCGCTGATGCGGAACATTGGCTGGCCGACCTGCAGCTCTTCTGCGGCACCTCCGTGGCTCTGTATCCCCAGCGGGAATCGCTGGGTGAGGACGAGTCCCATCTCGAAATCGCGGGCGAACGGACCGAGACACTGGCGGCGTTGCTGGGTGGCAAGGTGCGACTGCTGGTTACCACGGTCCGCGCGACGCTCGAGCGCACCCGCGTGCCTGACGCCATCGCCCAGCTCCGCCTCGACATCGGTTGCGGCGACATGCTGCCGCCCGGGGCGCTGGCCGAGCAGCTCACCGAGATGGGTTACGAGCGCGTGGCGACCGTCACCGAGGTGGGGCAGTTCAGCGTCAGGGGCGGCATCCTCGACGTCTACGGCTTCGGCATGGCATTGCCGGCGCGACTCGAGTGGTGGGGCGATGACGTGGCATCGCTGCGCGGGTTTGACCTCACCAGCCAGCGCTCGGGTGAGGAGCAGGAGCGGATCGTCATCCTCCCCCTCAAGGCGTCGCCTCCCGGTGCAGCGAATGCAGCACCCGCCGCCGGTCCGCGTCGCAGTCTCCTCGACCTGCTGCCGCCCGACACACTGGCGGTGCTCGAGGCCGAGTCGCCCGCAGTGGATGAGGCCCGGCGCGCCTGGGAAGAGGCAGCGCACCATCTCGACGTGGCCCGCCGACTGGGTGATGACGTGCCGCGCCGGGAGGAAATCTTCGCCGATCCTGATCAGTGGCATGCGCAGCTGGAAGGTTTTGCGCGCCTGGTCCTGCGGGGCGCCAGCCCCGATATCCAGCTTGGCTGGCTGCCCCCCGAGCGACTCGACCGCGACCTCGCCCAGCTGGCCGCCCTGCTCCGGAGCGACCCGCCGACGCTCATTCTCTGTGACAATGAAGGCCAGCGTGACCGCCTCGAGGAGCTGCTCGACGAGCGAGGGGTACATGCGTCGCTGATGGTCGGTGCGCTGGACGGCGGCTTCGTGCTGCCCCGGCTTCGTGTCCTCACCGACCACGAGATCTTCCGGCGGGCGCGCCGGGTCCGGCGCACCCGCCGCTATCGGGCGGCAGCGCCGTCGCTCGCCACCGGCGTGCTCGCCGAAGGCGACTACGTGGTGCACCTGGAGCACGGCATCGGGATCTATCGCGGGATCGAGACCATCACGGTTGGCGAGAGCACGCTGGAAGTGGCCATCCTGGAATACGAAGGCGGCTCCCGGCTGAACGTGCCGCTCTACCGGCTGGACCAGCTGGAGCGCTACCGGGCGGCTGGTGAGGATGGCGACCGGCCGCCGCCACGAATCCACCGGCTGGGCGGGACCAGCTGGGCGCGGGTGAGAGACCGAGCGCAGCAGGCCATCCGCAAGATGGCGGCGGAACTGCTGGAGCTCTACGCCCGGCGCAAGGTGGCGGCCGGTTTCGCCTTTCCTCCCGATACGCGGTGGCAGCGTGAGCTTGAGGCAAGCTTCCTGTACGAAGACACCCGCGACCAGCGCCGCGCCACCGATGAGATCAAGCGCGACATGGAGCGCCCGCTGCCGATGGATCGCCTGCTGGTGGGCGACGTGGGTTACGGCAAGACCGAGGTTGCGGTACGTGCGGCGTTCAAGGCGGTGCAGGGTGGCAAGCAGGCGGCGGTGCTGGTACCCACCACCATCCTGGCGGAGCAGCATGGGCACACCTTCGCCGAGCGGCTCGCGGACTATCCCATCACGGTGGAAGTGCTCTCCCGTTTTCGCACGGCGAAAGAGCAGAAAGACGTGCTGGAGCGGCTGGCCAGGGGCACGGTGGACGTCGTCATCGGTACCCATCGCCTCCTGTCCAAGGACGTGAAGTTCCACGACCTCGGCCTGCTCATCGTGGACGAGGAGCATCGCTTCGGTGTCCGCCACAAGGAGCGGCTCAAGGCCTTCCGTCTGGCTGTCGACGTGCTGACCCTGACGGCAACCCCGATTCCGCGCACGCTGCACCTGAGTCTTGCCGGCCTGCGCGATCTCTCGCTGATTGAGACCGCGCCGCGGGATCGCTCGCCGGTGCTCACGTTCGTCGAGCCGTGGGATGATGCATTGCTGGAGGAGGCGCTCGCACGCGAGCTGGATCGCGGCGGGCAAGTGTTCTTTGTGCACAACCGGATCGAGACGATCGACACCATCGCCGAGCGGGTGCGGCACCTGGCGCCGAGGGCCCGCGTGGGCGTGGCGCATGGCCAGCTGCCGGCGGAGGGGCTCGAGGAAGTCATGCGCCGGTTCGTGGCGGGCGAAGTGGACATACTCGTGACCACGATGATCGTCGAGTCAGGCCTCGATGTTCCCAACGCCAACACGATGATTGTCCACGACGCGCACCGCTTCGGGCTGGCGCAACTTTACCAGTTGCGGGGTCGGGTGGGCCGGAGCCACCGTCGGGCGTACTGCTACCTGCTGGTGCCCGACATGATCGACCGGGACGCGGAGGAACGCCTCAAGGTGCTGGAGCATCATAGCGACCTGGGCGCGGGCTACCGGATCGCGCTCAAGGACCTGGAGATCCGGGGTGCTGGCAACCTGCTGGGCGCGGAACAGTCGGGGCATGCCCACGCCGTGGGGTTTGATCTCTACATGCGCTGGCTGGAGGAGACGGTGCGCGCCCTCCGGGGACGGGGCGAGGAGGCGCCGGCGCCGCCGGATGTGGTGCTGGACGCCGCCGCGCACCTGCCCGACAGCTACGTGGCGGATGACGACGTCAAGCTCGACATCTATCGCCGACTGGCGCGGGCGGAGTCGTCTGGTGAAATTGATGGGCTTGGCGCTGAACTGCGGGAACGGTTCGGGCCCCTGCCAGAGCCGGCGGCCACCCTGCTGCACCTGAGTCGCCTCCGGCGGCTGGGTGCGGTGCTGGGACTGCAGCACGTCACCCTCCGGGGCGATGAAGCCAGGCTCACGTTTCGCGAAGGCGCCGTGCCACGTCTCGCCGCCCTGTCCGCGGCGCTCGATGACGTTCAGCTGTCGGCCGATGTCCGCCGCACCGTACCGTTGTCTCTCCGGATCCAGCGCCTGGGCGGAGAGGCGCTCACACCCGCACTGGTCCGCGCCCTCCGGGTAGTGGCCGGCCATGCGGAGGCCCCCGGCTCGCCGGTCTGACTTCCGGGCCCCCTTTCACCTTATGGAGCAGGCATGCGTCGTCTGATGCTGTTGGTCGCTGTGGTGGCACTCGCAGGATGCGCGGATGTGAAGAGTCTCTTCAAGGCGCACGCCGACGAGGCCGCTTCGGCCGGAACCATGACGCTCACGTCCGAGCGGCTGGCCGAGATCCTGGCTGGGCCCAAGGGGGTGCGACTCAACAGCGATGCCGCCCAGTTCGTGACGGGGCTCTGGCTTGATTACGCGCTCTTCGCCGAGGCGGTGGCGGATGGCAAGCTGCCCACGGACTCCACCGCAGTCGCCGAGGCGCTCTGGCCCGCGGTCACCAGCATCAAGGCCAGCCGCTGGTTTGACTCGGTGGTGGCGCGCAACCTCAGCCTCACTGACGCCGGCCTCGACAGCATCTTCACCAGCGGGCCGCTGCGCGTCTTCCAGCACATTCTCTTCACCGTCTCGCAGACGGCGACTCCGGAGCAGCGCGAAGCGGCGCACAAGAAGGCAGAGGCGGCGCTGACGCAGATCAGGAACGGTGCCAACTTCGGCGCGCTGGCCAGCAAGCTGTCGCAGGATGCCGGGAGCGCCCGGGACAGCGGCTACCTGCCGCCGGCCGGCAAGGGTCAGTACATGGTCTCGTTCGACAGCGCCGGCTGGACCCTCGCACCCGGCCAGGTGAGCGGCATCATCGAAACGCCCTATGGCTACCACATCATCCGCCGGCCGACGCTGGCCGATGCGCGGAGCCGGTTCGAGGATGCCGCGGCGCAGGTGGTCAAGGCCCGCGTCGACTCCATGTACTTCGACAGTCTTGCCGCGGAAAAGAAGCTGCAGATCGTGCGGAGCGCGCCAGCGCGCGTGCGCGAGGCGCTCGACGACAAGGAAACGGCGCGGATGAACGACGAGGCACTGGCCACCTGGACCGGTGGCAAGCTGACCGTCGGCAGCCTGATGCGCTGGATCGGCGAACTGCCGCCGGCCTACCAGCAGGAACTGCCCCAGTTTCCCGACTCGGCCATGGCGCACTATGTGAAGGTCGTGGCGCAGAACGAGATGGCGCTGGGCGATGCGGACAAGGCGCACGTGGGTCCCAGCGCCGAGGAATGGGCGGGACTGCAGCAGCAGTATCGCGCGCAGGTGGACTCGCTCAAGAGTGAAATGGGCCTGGGCTCGGATGTGACCGATTCCAGCATCGCGGCACCCCAGCGCCACCAGGTCGCCGCGCTCAAGCTCAAGACGTATTTCGACAAGATCATTTCCGGGAAGCAGCGGGCGCGCCGCCTCCCGGCCTCGCTGGGCGATGTCCTCCGCGAGCGGGTCGAGCATCATGTCTATCAGGGTGGCATCCAGCGCGGCCTCGAGCTGGCCCAGCGCAAGAAGGCCCAGGAAGCGCTCGACACGACCCAGGCCGCCCCGGGCGCCCAGCCGCCTGCCATCCAGCCGGCTCCCGGCCCGGCGCCGGTGCAGGGAGACAGCAAGTGAGTCGCAGGTCTCAGGTCGCAGGTCGCGCGTCATGCGACCTGCGACCTGCGACCATACGGGAGAGCAGCATGACGTCACGCACCATCATCCTCGCTGCAATGCTCGCGGTGGCATCCGCCCCGCTGCAGGCGCAGGATTCGACCAGCTACACCCTGCGGGGTGACACCACCTTTGCCGTGGACCGGATTGTGGCGGTCGTCGGCAACGAGCCGATCATGCAGTCCCAGGTGGACGAGCAGGTCTTCACCGTGCTCGCCAACAACCCGAACCTCAAGCTCACCACCGCCACGGATTCTGCCCGCATGCGCGCGCAGGTCCGCGACCAGATGATCAACGAAGAGCTGATGGTGCAGGCGGCCAGGCGTGATACCGCGGTCAAGGTCACCGACCAGGACGTGAACGCCGCGGTGGAGCAGCTATACAAGCGGGCGCGCGGCGGGTTCACCTCCGAGGTGGACTTTCAGAAGGAACTGCACCAGGCCGGCTTCGCCTCGGTGGATGAATACCGCCGCTTCCTCGCCGACCGGCAGCGCCGGGAGCTCCTGCGCCAGGGCCTGATTGCCCAGCTCAAGTCCACCCGCAAGCTCAAGCCGGTGAACCCGACGGAAGCCGAGATGCGCGCGGCGTTCGAGGAAGGGAAGAGCCAGCTCGGTGAGCGGCCTGCCACGGTGAGCTTCCGGCAGATCGTCATTGCGCCGCGGGCCACGGATTCCGCGCGCGCGCGGGCGTACCAGCTGGCCGACTCCATCGCCAAGGCACTGCGCGAGGGCGGAGACTTTGCCACCGCCGCCAAGCGCTTCTCCCAGGATCCTGGCTCCAAGGACCAGGGCGGCGACCTGGGCTGGACCCGGCGCGGCCTGCTGGACCGGAAGTTCGAGGCGGCGGCCCTGAGCCTCAAGCCGGGCATGATATCCAACCCGGTCGAGACCAGTTTCGGTGTGCACGTCATCCAGCTCGAGCGGACCGAACCCACGGCGATCCACGCCCGGCACATCCTGATCATTCCGGAAACGACGCCGGCCAATGTTGACACCGCTCGTGCCTTCGCGACGCGCCTCGCCGACAGCCTGCGTCACGGCGCGTCGTTCGACTCGCTGCAGTCACGCTTCCACGACGAATCCGAGGAGAAGGTCGCCAACGACGTGCCGGTGGACCAGCTGCCGCCGGTCTACTCCAAGGCCATCGCCGACGCCGACAGTGGCCAGGTGGTGGGCCCGTTCGAGCTGACCAATCCCGATGGCAAGCTCAAGTTTGCCATTCTTCAGGTCACGGCGCGACGAGCGGCGGGCGAGATCACCTT
>DASSOW010000294.1:0-5278 GCA_035700175.1 Gemmatimonadales bacterium
GAAGGCGGGAAGAGGGGAAGGGACCGTGCCTCACCCGACCATTCGGTCCCTTCGCTCGCATCGCTCGCTCAGGGTGACGGTGCAACCGAGGGCCACTTTCCATCTTCCCGCCTTCCCGCCTTACTTCCCGTCTTCCGCCACCGCCATCCCCATCGCATGATATCCGTTGTCCACGTAGACCACCGACCCCGTGATGGCGGCGGCGAGCGGGCTGGCGAGGAAAGCCGCCGTATGGCCAACGTCTTCCGCCTCGAAGCGGCGGGTGAGCGGCGAGTTGGCTTCCGAGTACCTGATCATCGTGTCAATGAACCCGATGGCGCTGGCGGCGCGCGACGCCCAGGGGCCGGCGCTGATGCAGTTGACCCGCATGCCCCAGCGGCGGCCGGCTTCGTAGGCCAGCGTACGCGTGTCGGACTCCAGCGCGGCCTTGGCGGACGACATTCCGCCGCCATAGCCGGGAATGACCCGCACACCCGCCATGTAGGTGAGCGAGAGAAACGAGCCGCCCTCCCGCATCATCGGCGCAAGGGCGCGAACGAGCGAGATGTTGCTGTACGCACTCACGCTCACCGCCTCGAGGTAACCCTTCCGGCTGGTATCTACCAGCTGCTTCTTCACTTCGGGACCATTGGCCAGGCTGTGCACCACGATGTCGAGCCCGTGCTCCCCGAAGTCGCCCCGCAGCCGCTCGGCCACGCCCGCGACGGTGAAGTCCCCGCGCTCGGCGTAGCGCTTGTTGCCGCGAACCTCTTCGGGCACGTCGTCCATGGTGTCGAACGCGGCGTCGAGGGGATAGATCTTTTCGAACGCCATCTTCCGTCCATCGCTCAGCGTCATGGACGCGTCCATCTTGCCGCGCTCGAGCAGCTTCTCGAAGATGCCCATGGCCGGCGGCCAGGTTCCGACACAGACGGACGCACCCGCCTCCGCCAGCGACTTGGCAATGGCGAACCCGAAGCCACCGTCATCGGCGACACCGGCGACGAACGCGCGCTTGTGGGAGAGATCGATTGGGAGCATAGGGCGGGGAGTTGAGAGTTGAGAGTTGAGAGTCGAGAGCTGAAAGCTAAAGGCTGAAGGCTGAAAGCAGTAGTTTCGTTCAGCCTTCAGCTGCCGCCCTCAACACCCCCAACGGCGTCTGCCGAGCCACGTCGAGTGCGGTCCAGAGCCCCACCAGCATCGTGACCAGTGCGGTGCCCGTGACCAGCATGATCGCGGAGCCCACGGGGACACTGAAGGGCACCTGGAAGATCCAGTGGCTCAATGACCACGCGGCCAGTCCACCCAGCAGGAGAGCGGCGAGGGCGGAGACGGCACCAAGGGCGGCGTACTCTGCCAAGGCAATGGCGGTCAGCTGCCGGCGACTTGCGCCCAGGGTACGGAGCAGGGCTGCCTCGCGAACCCGCTGGAAGCGGCTGGTCGCGATGGCGCCGACGAGCACGACGAGCCCGGTGATGAGGCTGAAGAGCGCCATGAAGCGGATGGCCAGCGTCACCTTGCCCAGCAGCGAGGCGATGGCGTCCTGGATCAGGGTGAGGTCCAGCGAGGTGACGTTGGGATAGCGTTCGGCGATGCGCCGGGACAGCAGGCCGCGGGACTCGGGACGCGGCACGCGGGCAAGAAGCACCCAGGTGTGCGGTGCATCCTCCAGCACGCCCGGTTCGAAGACAGCAAAGAAATTGGGTTCGAAGCGCGCCCAGTCCACGGTCCGGATGCTGGCCACGACCGTGGGTATCATCGTCCCCTGGACATTCCAGACGATCGCGTCGCCCACCGAGACGCCCAGTTCACGGGCAACGTCCTCCTCCATCGAGATGCGCGCGGTGTCGCTGGCGGCGGGACCGCTCCACCACCGTCCTGCCACCAGCTTTTCCGACGTCACCATCGTGTCGCGCCAAGTGGAGCGATACTCCCGGCGAAGCGCCCAGCGTCCCTCCCGGAGCGTGTCGGCTTGCAGGGTGGACACCGCGACGCCGCGCACCGAGGCGATCCGCATCGGGACGATGGCCACGGGAGGGGACGCGACCACGCCCTCGGCGCGCAGCAGCGAATCCGTTCCCGCGAGCTGCGACGGCTGGATATCGAAGAACACCATGTTGGCATTGGCCGACGACGGCGAGGACACATCCAGCGTGCGAAGGAGCGTGTGCTGCACCAGCAGGACCGTTGCCAGGAGAAAGGCGCCGAAGCCGATGGCCAGGATGACGGTACTGGTCTGGTTTGATGGCCGCCGCAGGTTCAGGACGCCCTGCCGGGCGGCGAACGGGAGCCCTGGCGCCAGGCGTCGCGCCAGTCCCATGAGGAGGAGCGCGGTGAGTCGGAGCAGCGCCAGCACCACGAGCACGGCGAGCGCGAAGATCAGCCCGGTGCGCACACTGCGGGACTGCCAGATGGAGAGCAGCAGGATGGTAAGCCCCAGTGCCGCAAGTGTACCAAGCCGCCACCAGTCGCGACGAGCCGGCCGCGCGCTCATGTCCTGCCGGAGCGCGGCAAGGGGCGGGACTCGCCGGACTTCCAGCAGGGGCAGCAGCGCAAAGGCAACCGCGACCCAGAGTCCCATGATGGTCCCCACGGCGGCCGCACCCCAGGACGGATGGAAGGCGACATCCACCGGCACGAAGTCGCCCAGCAGCGCCGGCAGGGCCTGCTGTACCAGCAGCCCGATGGCCGCACCGGCAAGACTGCCGATGAGTGCCAGCAGGCTTGCCTGCACCAGATAGACGCCAACCATCTGCCCGGATGTGGCGCCGAGGCAGCGCAGCATGGCCACTGACGGAAGCTTGCCCCGAACGTGCACGTGCACCGCACTGGCCACGCCGAGCCCGCCGAGGAGGAGGGCCACCAGCGCGACCAGCGCCAGGAAATTGCTGAGGCGCGTCAGCGCGCTGTCGAGCCGGGCCTGGTCATCTGCCACGGTGTGGATGCGGACGCGCAGGTCCCTGAGTCGGGGGCGCCACGTTTCCGCGATGGCCTGTGCATCGGCACCGGGCGGCAGCTGGACAAACACCGCATGCTCCACCCGGGCCCCGAAGCCGAGGAGCCCGGTTGCGTCGAGGTCTTCACCGCGCATGAACGCCCGGGGACCGAACGCATTGCGGACGCCCACATCGCCGGGCACCGCGGTGATGGTGCCGATGACCTCGAGCCGCGTTGCGCCCAGGCTGATGCTGTCGCCCAGCTCCACGCCCAGCGAAGACAGGAGGGAGGGGTCGACGATCACATGACGGCCGAGCTGGAGCCGGTCCCATGCGTCAGCGGGCGACGTCTCGATGGTGCCATAGAATGGCCACCCGCCGCTGACCGCGCTCATCTGGGTGAGGCGCGCCGTCTCGCTGCCGCCGGCGTAGGCCATGGCGCTGAAGCTGGTGACTTCCGACTGCGTCCCGCCAATGGAGTCGAGCGCCGCACGGGTAAGATCGGGCAGGGGAGCACGGGCTTCGAACGAAAGGTCGGCGCCGAGGAGTTGCCGAGCCTGGCTGGCGATGGAATCGCGCAGGTTGGCGGTAAAGCCGTTGATGGCTACCAGCGCGGCGACGCCGGCTGTGACACCGGCCGCGAGCAGGGCCAGCCGACGCATGCCGCTCCGCGCGTCGCGCCGCGCCATGCGCAGGACGAAGCCGATGTTCATGCCGCGCTGTCGCTCACGATTTCGCCATCGGCCAGGTGCACCGTGCGGCGGGCCTGGCGGGCCAGGTCCTGGTCGTGGGTCACCAGCACCAGGGTGGTGCCGTTGGCCTGGTTGAGCCCGCGCATGAGCCCGATGATGGTGGCGCCGGTGCCAGCGTCGAGATTTCCGGTCGGCTCATCGGCAAAGAGAATCCTGGGCGTATTGACGAAGGCGCGAGCCAGCGCCACGCGTTGCTGCTCGCCGCCGGAGAGCTGCGATGGATAGTGCTGCTCCCGGCCACCGAGGCCCACCGAGGCGAGCAGTTGGCGGGCGCGTGAGGGGTCAGGGCGGCCCAGCAGTTCGAGCGGCACCAGCACATTTTCGAGGGCCGTGAGCGTGGGGACCAACTGGAAGGACTGGAAGACAAAGCCGACCCGTTCACCCCGGAGGCGGGCCCGGCCATCTTCCGTCAAGGTGTCGAGCCGCACGCCGTCGAGCGTGACGTGTCCGCTGCTGGGGCGGTCGAGCCCGGCCAGCAGCCCCAGCAGCGTGGTCTTCCCGCTGCCACTCGGGCCCACGATGGCCAGGAAGGCGCCTGGCTCCACGGACAGCGTGATATTCTTGAGCACCGTGAGCGGCTTTCCGCCCGACTGATATTCCCTGGTGAGGCCTTCGCACCGGATCATCATCAACCCTGAGGTTTCGGAATCCTGCAAAGATACCTGACCATGGCGCTGGTGCTGCTGGCCGCTGGGTGCAGCGAGCGAGCGCCCACACCACAGCGCGCCACTGCAACGACAACCGATTCCGCCGATACCCGTCCGGTCATCGTCTTCCTCGGTACCAGTCTTACGGCTGGCCTCGGCCTGGACCCGTCGCAGGCCTATCCCGCGCTGATCCAGCAGAAGCTCGATTCGGCTGGGCTGGCTTATCGCGTGGTGAATGCCGGCGTGAGCGGGGAGACGTCATCCGATGCGCGCGCTCGACTGGCGTGGCTGCTGCGGATGGATCCCGCGGTGCTGGTGGTCGAAACCGGCGCCAACGACGGGCTGCGCGGGCTGAGCGTGGATGCGCTCCGCGCCAACCTCGACACGATTCTCACCGTGGCGCAGCGCCACCAGCCGCCGCCCAGGCTCGTGGTCATCGGGATGCAGGCGCCGCCCAACCTGGGCTCGCGCTATACCGAGGCGTTCCGTGAAGTCTTTCCAGAGGAAGCGGAAAAGCATGACGCGGCGCTGGTGCCGTTCCTGCTTGAGGGGGTGGGTGGTGTGGATTCACTGAACCAGGGCGACGGGATTCATCCGACGGCGGCCGGGCAGAGGGTGCTGGCGGAGAATGTTTGGATGACGCTCGTGAAGGTCGTAAGTCGTACGTCATAGGTCGTACGAGTAACGGCCGCGGGCCTGGCGGGCTCGACGAAGGCACGACCGCACCGGGGTGGAGCGGGGCGGTATCGGTCCTGCCGGAGTCGAGGCCCCGGAGCCACCGGACATGGCGTGGTGTGGCTCGCGAGCCGTGGCGCCGCCGGGCGCTGCAGTTCGCTTGGTACGCCGCCGGCTGTGTAAGGGCGGCCCGCGGGCCGCCCCTACGGGCTGCCGCTCACTGACGCGCCCTCTGGCGCCGCCGCTCGCTCGCTCCAGCAGCATCGTGCCCTTGGCGGCCCGCTGGCCT
>DASSOW010000295.1:0-2578 GCA_035700175.1 Gemmatimonadales bacterium
AGGCCGGTGGACGACACTGTGGCCACCTTGGTATTGGACGAAGTCCAGGTCAGGGCTCGCCCGCTCAGCGCCGTGCCATCGGCGGCCTTGGTCGCCGCGCTGAGTTGCACCGTGCGGCCGGCGACCACCGAGATGGGCGAGGGCGAAAGTACGATGCTCGCCACCGCCACGGTCGGCACCGGCTCGACCGTCAGCGAGGCCCTGGCGGACTCGCCGCCAGCAGTCGCGGTGATCGCGACGTCGCCAGCCTTGACGCCCGTGACCCGGCCTGAAGAGCTGACCGTGGCAACGGAAGTATTGGAACTGGACCACGATACCTGGGCGCCGGTCACCACTTCGTCGTCCGCGGTCAACGGCTGCGCGGTGATGCTCAGCTGCTGGCCCACGATCAGGTTGGCCGATGCCGGCGAGAGCGCGATCGAGTCAACCGGTGCGGCCGACGTTGTAATCGTCGCCACTACCGTGTCGGCCAGGCCGTCGAACGTGGCCGAGATGAGCGCGGTGCCTGCCTTCAGCCCCTTGACGGTGCCGGAGGAGACCTTCGCGACGGTGGTGTCGGAGCTCTGCCAGCCCACCGACCGGAGGGGTACTTCCGTCCCCTTCCTGTTGCGGGCGGTCACGGAGAGCTGGCTGGTGGCACCCACGACGATCGAGACTCCGTCGGGGGCGAGTTCAAGAGACGTGGCGGTGGTCTTCCAGCCGGAATTGCCCGGTTGAGTCGAGCCACGCCGAAGCGTCGCATCCGAGGCGGAATCGGGCGCGAGGGTCGTGGGTTCAGAGCAGGCGTTCAGAGTGAGACAGAGTACGGCAACGACGGTTCCGAGCACAGTGGCCCTGGCCGTGGAAAGACGGAGCATGCTGCAACCTCATCTTTGTCCGGTGGGGCGGCTCGACTGGCATGGCACGCCTGGGCGTGCGGTAGCCTCGTAGCTTTGCGTCGCCGGCTTTCGCCGGGTTTGCCGTTTACCGCGGCCCTCAGATGAGGGTGCTCGCGACGTTACTGCCTGAAGCGGTCAGGGGGGTCCGCTCCCCAGACTGCAACTAGAATTGCCGCTCGGACAGCACGGCGCAAGACCAGAAGCAGTGGGCAGCGCTGACAGCGACGGTGAAAAATCCGGCATTTCCTGTGCCTTTCACCGTGCGGCCGGGAAGATTGCAGGAACTTGCACGACGTGCTGTGATCGGCGTCACGTAACCGAAGTCCTGATGGATCCGAGGGCAGCCATGCGAGTGGCCGTATTCACCAACCAGTTTCCAGGACGCCTCAATACATTTTTTGCACGCGACATGCGGGCCCTGCTGGAGTGCGGCATTGAGCTGGATATCTTCGCTTTTTACCCGCCCGACGAGCGGCTCTGGGCCAACGTCCCCGGCCTGCTTGACGCCACCGTGCTGCCGCGCAATCGCGTGCACCACGTCCGGCCCGGCGCTGTCTTGCGGGGTGCCCTGCCCTGGCCCGGCCAGCGGACCACGCCGGTCCTGCGGGACTCGGTCCCCATTCTCGCTGCGGCCGCGAGATACGGCCCCAATGCCATCGCCAAGTCCGCCTACGCCAGTGCCTACGCCTCGGCGTCGGTGCGACGCTTTGGCCGACAGTCGTTCGATCACGTCCTGGCGTATTGGGGCAACCACGCGGCGTCGGTCGCCTACCTCTTCCACCGACATACCCAGCCCGATGTCCCGTTCTCGATGTTCGTGCATGCGCGCATGGACCTCTACCACCAGCCGGCCTTCCTGCCAGAGAAGATGCTGTATGCCGACAACATCTTCCTTGTGTGCGAATACAACCGGACCTACCTCCGGCAACATTTCCCGGACGTGTTCGACCGGATCGCGCCGCGTCTCGCCGTCCATCATCTCGGGTTGCCGCTGGACGACATCCCGTTCGACAGCGGCGAGCGAGCCGGCAACCGGATCATCGCCGTGGGCAACCTGGAGCCGCTGAAGGGTCACGCCGGCCTGCTCAGGGCCATGGCGGCCCTGCGGCGGAGGGGGACCGATCTCTGGCTCGACCTGGTGGGCGGCGGCGCGGAGGACGGTGCGCTGCGGAAGCTCGCTGCCCAGCTCGGGCTCAGTGATCGCGTGATGTTTCACGGCTGGCGCCGCGAGGACGAAGTGCTGGCCCTCATGCGGAGCGCCACGATGCTCGTGCACCCATCCGTGGCGCCGGATGCGATGCCGACCGTGGTCAAGGAAGCCCTGGCGGTGGGCACGCCGGTCATCGCGTCAGACCTCGCCGGCATCCCGGAAATGCTGGATGCAGGCCGCTGCGGACTGCTGGTTCCCCCCGGCGACACCCAGGCGCTGGAGCACGCCATCGCTGACCTGCTGGCTGATGCGGCGCGACGCCAGGCGCTGGCGATCGCCGGACGCCGTCACGTGGATGCCAACTTCAACATGTGGCGCAACGGCGAGGCACTCGCGGCCCGACTGCGCGCCACCCGACGCCAACCAATGGCCGCGATCGATGGCATCTGAGCTCCCGCTGGTCTCGCTGGTTGTCCCGTGCCGGAACGAGCACGGGTACATCGCGGCGTGCCTGTCGTCGCTTCTGTCGAACGGCTATCCCCTCGATCGG
>DASSOW010000296.1:0-2895 GCA_035700175.1 Gemmatimonadales bacterium
CCGGAGATCGCCATCCGGCGCGCGGTTGGTGCGTCGCGGGTCCAGGTGCTGCTGGCCCAGCTGCTGGAAGGCGGAATCCTGGCGTGGTGCATGTGGCTGCTCGCCATTGCCGCCGCGATCGCGGTGCTGGGATGGCATACGTCGAGCTGGCCGGGCAGGGTGACGACGCCGTCACTCGCCTTCATGCTGCCGGCGCTGCTCGCGCTCCTGCTCGTTATCGTCGCGGTGCTCGTACCATTCAGCTATTCCAGCGCCCGCTTCCTTGTCCACCCGCCCGAAGGCCGAGCGGGTCTCGAGATTCCCACCTTTCAGCTCGCACTCAGTCTGGCGGTGCTGATCACCGGTGCCATGCTGCTGCGGCAGGGCCAGCACGTGGACGCGGGACACGTGGACTCGAGACTTGGGCATAGCGTTGTGGTGCACCTCGACTCCGGCATCTCGGATCCGGCCCTGAGGGCCCAGCGATACCAGGCGTTGCTGGATCGGGTACGAAGTGCACCCGGTGTCGATTCCGCGACGCTATCGGGCGACGGCGAACTGCTCGGCCTCGGCACCGAGGAGTTCACCATGTCAGACTGCGGGATCTGCCCCCGAAGCGGAATCCTCCTTCCGGTGCTGACGTTTCATGCGAGCTATCGCGTGGTGAGCGCCGGCGCGCTGCCGTCTCGTGACCGCCTGGAGCAGGGCCGCTTCTTTTCCGACGCTGACAAGTGGGACACCGCTCGCGTCGTGCTGGTGAACCACCATCTGGCCCAGCGCTACTTCCAGAATGGCAAACCCCTCGGCAGGGACATCTACCTCGGCGCCAATTCCCAGCGACATCCCTATACGGTGGTGGGTGTTGTGGCGGACCAGCCGTCGCCTGCGATCGGTGGCCGGCTGCAGCCGCGCGAGGTGGTATACCTGCCGGTATCGCAGCACCCGCCTGAGCGAGTGGAGCTCGTCGTGGGGACTGTCGGCGGGAGGTTCGACGGCTCTGCGGCGCGGCGGGAAGGGCGGCCGCTGGCCGGCCCTGCATTCTACAGGCAGCTCATACGTGATACACTCGGTGATCACGCGCGCATCACGTCCATCTCCACCGCATCGGCCATCCTGGGACAGGAAGCCGCCGCCATCCGCTGGTTCGCGCGGCGATTCGGGTTCATCGGGCTGGTGATTTTTCTCGTGGCCGTGGTCGGCACGTTCGACACGATGCGTATGTGGCTGCGGGGGTTGTCGCACGAGCTGGCAATCCGCCGAGCGGTAGGCGCCACCAGGCGCACAATCGCCTGGTGGGTGCTGGTGCGTGCCGCCGGCGCGGGCATCGCCGGCACGGCGCTCGGTGTGTTTCTCTACTTGTCAGTGATGATGCCGGCAGTCACCCAGTTGATGAATGATGTCCCGGTGTGGGATGGCCGAGTCGTCGTCACGTCGGTGGCAATGCTGGTGGCGGCCATGATGGCCGGCGCCGCGGTGCCATTGGTCCGGATGCTGAGGGAGCCGGTGGCGAGGGGGCTGGGATAGCTGGTCGCGGGTCTCGAGACGCGGGTGTCATGGCGAGCAGCCCGACATCGGAGTCCTCGGCGGCGTTTTTCAACGCGGAGGCGCGAAGGACGCAGAGAGCCTTTGCGTTGAAAGGCTGCTGCGGCGAATTGATCGCGGTCGGGCTGCAAGGTTGCTTCGCCTCCCTACGGGAGGCTCGCAATGACAGTGGCTGCCGATCTCTCGACCCTCGGTCCTCGACCCTCGACTCCCTTACGACCTACGACCTACGACCTACGACTATCACCGCTCCCACCAGCAACCCCGCCGCAATGAACCACGGCGTCCCCGGCAGCACGAGTCCCTGCCAGCGATCGATCACCAGTGAAAACACGTTGTTGAACAGTGAGGGGGCGATGATGCCGGCCATGCCGGTGAGGCTCGCGATCGTGCCCTGAAGCCTGCCTTGTTCGTCGTCGCCCACGAGGCTTGTCATGATCCCCTGCATGGCGGGGAAAGTGAGCCCGAAGAGGGCGGAGAAGGGGATGGCAAGCAGGAAAATCGGGGACGTCGGCGCCACGCCCAGGACCAGGAAACCGATAATGCCAAAGGTGAAACCGGCCATCATGGTGGTGCGCTCGCCGAACCGCCGCACCGCGGCCCGCACCATGCCCGCCTGCACGATCATCGTCGCGATGCCGATGACGGCAAAGACCATTCCCACGGTGCGGGCGGTCCAGCCAAAGCGGTAATCGCTGTAGATCACAAACAGCGACTGAAACGAATCGTGCGCCAAACGGTAGAGGAACACCGCGATCCCGAAGCCAAGCAGCATCGGGCCATGGCGCCGCAGCATGGCCAGCGAACCCACCGGGTTGGCTCGGCGCCACTCGACCCGGGGGCGTCGCGCTGCGCCCAGTGATTCTGGCAGGATGAAATAGCCGTACGCCGTGCCCAGGAGACTGAGCCCGCCGGCCACCCAGAACGGGAGCCGCAGGTTGATCCCGCCCAGCAGCCCGCCCACCGCGGGACCGATGATGAAGCCGATCCCGAACGCAGCGCCCAGCAGGCCGTACTTGGCGGCGCGCTGTTCTCTCGGCGTCACATCGGCGATGTAGGCGAAGGCCGTGGCGTAGCTGGAGGAGGTGATGCCGGAAATGATGCGGCCTGCCAGCAACCAGCCCAGTGTCGGTGCCGCGGCCATGAACAGGTAGTCGAGCCCCAGCCCCAGGGTGGAGATGAGGATCACCGGCCGCCTGCCGAAGCGGTCCGAGATGGCACCCAGCAGCGGCGCGAAGATGAACTGCATCGCCGCCCACGTCGTCTCGAACAGCCCGAAGATCGTCGCCGCGCTCGCCGTGTTGCCGTCCTTGAACGCGATGATCAACTTGGGCAGCACCGGCACGATGATGCCCAGCGCCAGCATGTCGAGCA
>DASSOW010000297.1:0-2322 GCA_035700175.1 Gemmatimonadales bacterium
TGTCGAGGCACTCCCGCACGTACGCCCACTCGTTGCCGCGGATCTCGGGCACGCAGAGGGGGATGAAGGGCGCGGTGCACAGCGCCGCGGGCACGGGCGGAGCGGAGGTGGTCATGCGGGCACTCCCGTCACGCCGACGTCCGGCGTCACGCCGGCTGCAACCAGCCGGGCCAGTTCAGCGATGCCGTCCGCGACGGGAATGGAAATGCGAAAGCCCAGCCGCCGCCGGATCTTTTCGAACGACACCCGGTAGTCGCGTGGATCTTCGTCACGGTGGACGTATTCCACGACGGCGTCGGGTGCGTACGGCCGGATCAGGTCCACCAGCTGCTGCTTCTGGAAATTCTGCTCGGTATCGCCGACGTTGAACACGTCGCGTTCCACCCGGTCCACCGGTGCGGCCAGCACCAGGCCGACAGCGCGAGCCACGTCGCGTACGTGGACGTACGGCCGCCAGAACTGCTCGCCGAATACCACCAGGTGACGATCCAGCATCATCGATCGGGTGAACTCGTTGACCGTGAGGTCATACCGCATCCGGGGCGACACGCCGAAGACCGTCGCAAAGCGAAGCGCGGTGACGGCCATCCCACCGCCCCGGCGATCAAACAGCGCACGCTCGATCGCCACCTTGGTTTCGGCGTAGAGCGACACCGGGGCGAGCGGGGAGTCCTCGTCCACCAGGCCGTTTTCCTCCGCCATGCGCCCGTAATTGCTGCACGTGGACGCAAAGATGAATCGGCTTACGCCGGCCCGCTGGGCCTGGTCAATCAGGGCAATCGACGCATCCAGGTTGACCGCCCGGGCCAGCCCGGGCTCGTGCGCGCAGGCGGGATCGCCGACGACGGCCGCGAGATGGACCACAGCCTCCGCGCCGCGCACTACTTCCGTCACGGCGTCCTGATCGCGGACGTCGCCCCGCGTGAAGCGGAATCCCGGTTCCGACCAGACGCCGAGCAGGGAAGCGCCGCCGAACAGCAGGCTGTCGAACACGCGCACCTGGTGGCCGGCAGCGAGCAGGGTGGGGACCAGCGTCGAACCGACGTAGCCGGCGCCACCGGTGACGACGACTTTCATGAGACCGCCTCCAGCGCTGCAGTGTCTGCATGGGCTCGGATATAGTCGGCCGGCTGGCCGACATCGATCCAGTACTCGACAATGGGAAACCCCGCCACCGGGCTGCCGTCGGCGAGGAGGTCTGCGATGAGGTCGGTCATGTCGTAGCGGCACCGCGGCGGTATCCGGCGGCGTACCGACGGTTCGACGATGTAGATGCCCGCGTTCACCCAGTAGCTCTGGGCCGGCTTCTCGTGTACCGAGCGCACCTGTGCCCCGTCAAGCTCCAGCACGCCGTAGGGGAGTTGCAGCTCGCACCGCCGTACGCCCACCGTGAGGCCCGCGCCCTGCTGGCGATGAAACGCGAGCATGTCGCCGAACGGCACGCCGGACAGGATGTCGCCATTGACCACCAGCATGGGACGGTGGACATCGTCGATCAGCCGGAGTGCGCCCGCGGTGCCAAGGGGAATGAACTCATGCACATAGCGGACTGCGACACCGTACTCGGCGCCGTCGCCAAAGTGGGAGGAGATGCGGTCGGCCAGGTGATGCGTGCTGATGACGACGTCCTGGATGCCGGCATTCCGGAGCCGGGTCAGGGTCCACTCGAGCAGCGGGCGGTCCTGGACCGGCAGCATCGGCTTGGGGACCTGCTCGGTGAGTGGCAGCATCCGGGTGCCGAAACCACCGGCCATGATCAGGGCGGAGAGGTCCAGCTCGTCGTCGGTCACGATATCGCGCCGGAGCAGCAGGCCCAGGGCGCGGCCCTCTGCACTGACCAGCGGCAGCTGGTTGACCTGGTAATCGCGCCCGTGATCCATCAGGCGCAGGGCCTCCTGCCGCGTGACCCCATCGCTGGCGACCAGTGGCGTGCTGGTGGCGATGCCCGCCACAGGTGTGTCAAACGACACGCCCTTGAGGATGGCTCTGCGGATATCGCCATCGGTCAGCACGCCGCGCAGGAAGCTTTCGTCACCCAGGACGAGCAGGGCGCCGGTCCCGGCCTGGTCAAGCCGCCGCACGGCGGCGCGAATGGACGTGGCGCCATCCACCGACGCGTCGGGGAGACGATGTTGAGCCTGTGGCCAGTTCATGCTGGTTCCCTCGGAATAGCTGCGCAGTCTCGCGCGAGCGCCGCAAGCATGCGGTTGGGTTCGAGGCGGGTGCCTACCGGCCACCGCGGCACGACTTCCTCGCCGTTTTCCACCGAGATTCGTTCGAGGTGGATGGTCGCGTCGCCGGTCTTGACGAAGACACCGTGGT
>DASSOW010000298.1:0-22331 GCA_035700175.1 Gemmatimonadales bacterium
GGGGGATAGGGGCTGGGGGTTAGGGGTTGCAAGACGAAGGCCCGTCCATCCGGCCTAATCCCTGACCCCTAGTCCCTGACCCCTAGCGTCTATCAAGCACCGCCAACCCGTACGCCGGCACCCGGCACTGCTCCTGGTCCAGCGCAGTTCCGTTCCCTGCCGATGCCAGAGCCAGCGCCCAGGGCCCGGGCGGCAGAGTGAACCGCACCGGCGCGGCGCCGCCGTTGAGGAGTAGCAGAAGCAGATCAGAGCCATTCTCCCGCAATTGCAGGCCGAAGGCGTGCAATCCTGATGCACGCCAGTCATGCTCGTCCAGCGCCGCGCCATCGGGGCGAAACCAGATGGCCACGGTCCCGGCCTCCGACGACGGCGGCGCGAGGAAGGCGAGTCGGCGCAGCACCGGATGCCGCCGGCGCAGTGCCGCGGCGCCGCGCACGAAGTCCAGCATTTCCTGCTCGCGTTCACCCAGGTCCCAATTGATCCACGTCAGCGGCCCGTCGTGGCAGTAGGCGTTGTTGTTGCCGCGCTGGCTGCGCAGCAGCTCGTCGCCATGCCCGATCATGGGCAGGCCCTGCGACACCAGCACCGTGGCGATCATGGCCCGCGCGGCCCGGTCGCGCATCGCCTGGATGGCTGGGTCGTTCGTCTCGCCCTCCACGCCCCAGTTCCTGCTCCAGTTGGTCGCATGGCCATCGCGATTCTCCTCGCCGTTGGCCTCGTTGTGTCGACGCTCATACCGCACCAGGTCAGCCAGCGTGAACCCGTCATGGCAGGAAACGAAGTTGACGCTGGCATGGGGCCCGCGCCCATCGCTGCCAAAAAGGTCGCTGCTTCCCGCCAGTGCGGTTGCCAGGCCGGACACTTCGCTGGTCGCGCCGCGCCAGAAGCGACGCACGGTATCGCGGTAGCGATCATTCCATTCTGACCATCCAGCCGGAAAGCGGCCCAGCTGGTAACCATGCCGTCCTACATCCCACGGTTCGGCGATCAGCCTGGCATGAGCCAGGACCGGATCCTCCGCGATGGCCTGAAAGAGGGTCGGCAGCGTGTCGGGAAAGACGCCACCGCGTGCAAGCGCCGGGGCCAGGTCAAAGCGAAAGCCGTCTACGTGCATCTCTGCCACCCAGTACCGCAGCGAGTCGAACAGCAGCGAGCGGCCGGGCGTGTTCACCACATCCAAGGTGTTGCCGCAGCCGGTCACGTCGAGGTAGCGGGACGATCCCTCCGCCTCCGGCAGGTACCACGCCGCGTTGTCCAGCCCGCGGAAGCTCAGCGTGGGACCGTCCACGTCGATCTCGGCACTGTGGTTGTACACCACATCCAGGATCACCTCGATGCCGGTCGCGTGCAGTCGGCGCACCATCTCCTGAAATTCGGCGACCTGGGCGCCGCGTGCGCTGGTGGAAAAGCGCGCGTCAGGCGCGAAGAACGCTGCCGTGGAGTAGCCCCAGTAGTTGGTGAGGCCGAGGCGGGCCAGGCGGGCGTCATCGGCGGCGTGCATGATGGGAAGCAGCTCTACCGCCGTCACACCCAGCGTGCGGAGGTGCTGCAGCACCGGCTCGGAGGCAAGCCCGAGAAAGGTTCCCCGAAGCCGTGGTGGCACCTCCGGATGCTGCATGGTCATCCCGCGCACGTGGCATTCGTAGATCAGCGAATCCTGGATGGGGGTGCGCGGTGCTGCATCACCCCGCCAATCGAAGTCCGGCGGGACGACCACGGACTTGGGAATGTGAGGTGCACTGTCGGCGGAGTCGGCGACGTCGGGCTCGCCCGGCCGGTGATCGCAGAGGGATGGGTGCCACGGGATGGGGCCGCTGACGGCCCGGGCGTAGGGATCCAGCAGCAGCTTTGCCGCATTGAACCGGTGGCCTTCGTGCGGGATCCACGGCCCGTGGGCCCGGAAGCCATAGAGCTGGCCCGGCCCGGCACCGCCGACATGACAATGCCAGAGCCCGGCGCCGTCCGGGTCCATCGGGACGCGCCGCTCTTGCGTGCCGTCGTCACTGAAGAGACAGAGTTCCACCCGCTCCGCCCGGCTGCTTGCCACCACGAATCGGGTGCCGTCCGCGTCCAGGTGCGCGCCGGGCTCGGGAGCGGGAGGCGTGCGCGCTGCCAGCGCTGCAGTATCCATGCGGGAAGTGTAGCAGGGACTGGCACGCGCTTCACGGTTGCGTCATCGGCCGGTTTCATGTAGCCGTTCCGAATGACCGATACCGCTCCGGCTGCGCCCGCGCTCCTGCACCACGCCGCGTTCGGCAACGGCCGCGTCCTGGCGCTGGTAGCCTCTACCAGCGCCATTGAATGGCTCTGCCTTCCACGCTTCGACTCGCCCTCGGTTTTCGGGCGCCTGCTGGACCGGGAGAAGGGCGGCACCTTCCGGATCCTGCACGCCTCGGGCGAGCTCAGCGGCAAGATGGGATATCTCCCCAACACCAACGTGGTGCGGACCGAATTTCACGCCGAGGACGGCAGCTGGGAGGTGATCGACTTCGCGCCCCGGATTCCCTACGGGCTGGGCGTGAAGGTCCCGATCGAGATCGTCCGGATGGTGCGTCCGCTGCAGGGAGAGCCGAGGCTGGTGGTGGATTTCGATCCCCGGCCCGACTACGCGCGCGTGGAGCCGCGCTTCCGGGAAACGGTGCTGGGACTCGAGGTGAGCGGCGCCCCGGTCCCGATCCATCTCTCCAGCAGCCTGCCGATTCCCTACATCACGGGTCGGCGGCAGTTCGTGCTGACGCGGCCGCACTATTTCATCATGAGCTACGGCCCGCGGGAACATTCGCCCACCATGGCGAGCGCCCAGCACGACCAGGACCGTACCATCGCCGGATGGCGGGCCTGGTGCCGGAGCTGTGCCCTGCCATCGTTCGGCACCGAGCTGGTGCTGCGCTCGGCGCTGGTCCTCAAGCTCCACGCCTATCACGACACGGGGGCGGT
The DNA here is from genome assembly GCA_035700175.1 of Gemmatimonadales bacterium. Lineage (GTDB taxonomy): Bacteria > Gemmatimonadota > Gemmatimonadetes > Gemmatimonadales > GWC2-71-9 > CAMLHP01. Next base: position 2,938 of record DASSOW010000298.1, read on the forward strand.
GATTGCGGCCGCGACAACCAGCATTCCGGAGGCGATGGGAACCCAGCGCACGTGGGACTACCGCTTCTGCTGGCTGCGCGATGCGGCCTTCACGGTCGAGGCGCTCCGGCGCCTGGGCCAGATCTGGGAAGGGGAGCAGTTCGTCCGCTACCTGCGCGACGTGACCGAGGCGGGCCCGCTCCAGCCGGTGTATGGCATAGACGGCGAGCGGAACCTCGAGGAATACATGCTGCCCCACCTCGCCGGCTTTGGCGGCAACGGGTTCGTGCGGATCGGCAACGCGGCGTACTTTCAGCGGCAGAACGATATCTGGGGCGAGATTATCCTCTGCCTGGAAACGCTGCTCACCGACCCGCGCATCGTGCACGAGGAACCCAACGGCTACTACCCGCTCATCCGCCGGCTGGTTGAGGACGCCATCGAGGCGGCGCCCAAGCCCGACACCAGCATCTGGGAATTCCGCAGCATTCTCCGGAACTACACCTTCTCGCGTGCGATGTGCTGGGTGGCCATCCATCGTGGCGCCCGGCTGGCCCGGCGTTTCGGCGATGCCCGCACTGCCGCGCGCTGGGAACGCATTGCCGAGCGGGAACGGACGATTGTGCTGGAGCAGGGCTACAGCACCGAGGCGGGCTACTTCACCCAGTCACTCGACGGGGTGCACGCCGACGCGGCCAACCTGCTGCTGCCGACCATCGGCCTGCTGGATGGCCACGACCCTCGCTTCGTCTCCACCGTCAACGCGTATGAGCACATGCTGGTGGAAAATGGGCTCATGCTGCGCTACAAGAATCCCGATGACTTTGGCCAGACGACGAGCGCGTTCACCATCTGCAGCTTCTGGTGGGCCGAGGCCCTGGCACTCATGGGCCGGCTGGACGATGCCATCCGGGTCTTCGACCGGGTGGCCGCATTCGCCAACCCCGTGGGGCTCTTTTCCGAAGACATCGAGCCGTTGAGCGGCGAACTGCTGGGGAACTTCCCGCAAGCGTACACCCATGTGGGACTCATCCACGCTGCCATGACGATCGGGGAGATGCTCGATGCGCGGGACGGCCGCGTGCGAGCCTGGACGTAGCGATGGCACGCACGATCCTGGTCTCGAACCGGCTGCCGGTGACGGCCCGCATGGAGGAGGGCGAGCTCAAGGTCGAGCGGAGCGTGGGCGGACTCACGACGGCCCTTTCCGGCTCCAAGCGTTCAGCCAATACGCTGTGGATCGGGTGGCCTGGCCCGGTGTCCGAGATTCCCCGTGCGGCGCGCAGCCAGCTGGAGAGCCGGCTGGCCGCCATCGGCTGCGTGCCGGTCGCGCTCACGCAACGGGAGGTACGGGAATACTACGAGGAGGTCTCCAATGGCATTCTCTGGCCGCTGCTGCACTACCAGGCCGACCGCGTCCCGCTCGCGCCCCGGCACTGGAGCACCTACGCGGCCGTGAACGGTCGCTTTGCCGACGTGGTAGCGCAGCATTGGCAGAAGGGCGACGACATCTGGGTGCACGACTACCAGCTCATGCTGCTGCCCGCGCTGCTGCGGCAACGCCTGCCGCTGGCGCGCATCGGGTTCTTCCTCCATATCCCCTTTCCGGCGCTCGAGATTTTCCGGATCCTGCCCTGGCGCACCGAGGTACTGGAGGGGCTGCTCGGGGCCGACCTGGTTGGCTTTCACACCCGGAGCTATGCCCGCCACTTCCGCGATGCGGCGCTGGCACTGACCCGGGCCACCGAGGCGCGCGAGGCGGACCAGCTGCGCTTCGCCGGCCGCAACGTGCACGTGGGTGCGTATCCCATCGGGATCGATGCGCGTGAGTTCGAGCGCCGCGCCAACCAGCCCGATGTGGACCAGCTGGTGACACGACTCAAGGCATCCCCGGAAGAAAAGCTGATCGCAGGCGTGGACCGGCTCGATTATACCAAGGGCATTCCCCATCGCCTGCTGGCGTTCCAGCGGCTCCTGGAGGACGACCCCGAGCTGCACGGCACGGTGCGGCTGATCCAGGTGGTCGTGCCGTCCCGCACCGGCGTGCGGAGCTATCGGGAGTTCCGCACCGAGCTGGAAGCGCTGGTTGGACACATCAACGGCAGCTTTGGCACGCCGGCCTGGACGCCCATCACCTATCAGTACCGCGCACTCGACCGGAGCGAGCTGCTGGCGCTCTATCGGGCCGCCGACGTGATGGTAGTGACGCCAGTGCGCGACGGCATGAACCTGGTCGCCAAGGAGTACGTGGCGGTTCGCTCCGATGTGGATGGTGTGCTGGTGCTCTCGGAATTTGCCGGGGCCGCCGAAGACCTGCAGGAGGCGCTGCAGGTCAACCCGTTCAACGTGGAGCGCACTGCGCGCACACTGGAACAGGCCCTGGCCATGTCACCTGACCAGCAGCGGGTGCGGATGGCGGCACTGCGGCGCCGGGTATTCGCAGCGGATGCGGCACGCTGGGCCAACCGGTTCCTCAGCAAGCTGCATGCGGTCCGCAGTGACCGGGACTCCAGCGAGGTTGAGGTGCCGCTTTCGACCGAGGATGAGCTGGCACAGCTGGCTCGTCGCATCCGCCGCGCCCCTGGCCGCCTCTTCCTGCTCGACTATGACGGCACGCTGGTGCGATTCACCAACGCCCCCGCCGAAGCCCGGCCCGACCCGAAACTGCTCGAGCTGCTGGGCCGCCTAGCGCAGATGCCGGAAACCGAGGTGCACGTGGTGAGCGGGCGCTCCCATGAATCGCTCGACGAGTGGCTGGGGCATCTCGATATCGGCCTCCATGCCGAGCATGGCCTCTGGTCCCGACCCCCGCACGCCGCCCGCTGGAAGCGCCAGCGCGTTCAACGCTCGGCCTCGTACGACGAATTCATGCGGCGGCTGGAGGAACATACCGAGCGGGCACCGGGCGCACTCGTGGAAGAGAAGACGGCCGGCCTGGCGTGGCACTATCGCATGGCCAATGAGCGCCTCGGGGCACGCGAGGCAGCGCGGCTGATCCGTGAATTGACGCCGCTGGCCGAGCGGCATGGGCTGGAAGTGTTGTCGGGAAACAAGGTGGTGGAGATTCGCCCGGCGACGGTCAACAAGGGCGTGATCGTGTCGTCGCTTGCCGCCGGCCTGCCCAAGGACGCGGTGATCGTGGCAATGGGAGATGATCGCACCGACGAGGACCTGTTCGCGGCGCTGCCGGAGGGGTCCATCGCGGTGCATGTCGGACCCACGCCGAGCCGTGCGCCGTATCGGGTGCGGGACGTGCGGGCCGCGCGGGGATGGCTGGAGGAAGTCGTAGGTCGTACGTCATAAGTCATACGACCTACGACTCACGACTTACGACTCACCCACCCTTCCCCGTCCCTCCGACGGCGATCCGCCGCGGAACTCGAAATGCTCGGTCGGGATGGCGCGGGAAGGAGGCGCAAGCGGGTCCGCCGCGCCCAATGTGCGCTGGCGAGTGAGCAGATACGCCGCGATGCTGGCAGCGGGATGCCAGACGCCGGGCACCAGCCCCGGATACTGATCGGCAAACTCCGGCTTCAATCGCGCTTCTCTCGGCGGCGGTGCCATTGGCGCCTCGTGGGTGGGCGGTTCACGGCGTACTGCATGCCCGGAGCAGGACTCGAACCTGCATGCCCTTGCGGGCCTGGGATTTTAAGTCCCATGCGTCTACCGGTTTCGCCATCCGGGCGGTGAGGCAATATAGGGGTTAGGGACTAGGGACTAGAGGCTAGGGACCGGGGACCGGGGACCAGGGACCAGGGACTGGGGCCTGACGACGGATGTTCGTCTCTCAACCCTGGCCCCTGGTCCCTAATTCCTCTCCAATCGCACTCCTGCTCCCGCCCGCGTCATCCACATCGTCGGATGCGCCCCGAACTTCTGCGCAAAGCGTTCCGACACCGCCGAGCGTACCGGCTGCATCGCTGCATCGGGGGCGAGCACCAGGACCGCACCGCCCCATCCCGCACCAGTGAGCCGGGCGCCCCAGGCGCCGGCATCCACCGCCCATTCGACGATCGCGTCGGCCTCGACGCAACTCGAGACGAAGTCATCACGCAGGGACGCATGCCCTTCAGAAAGCAGCGCGCCGAGCCGGGCGAAGCGATGCTGGGCCAGGGCGGCAGCGGCCTGCTGCACCCGGCGCGTCTCTGACACCACGTGCCGTACCCGGCGGTAGAGCGTCTGCGGCAAGCTGCCCGACAGCTGTGTCAGCTGATCTTGATCGACCTGGGCGAGCGCAGTGAGCCGGGGCATGGTGCGGCGCAGTGTGGCGAGCGCATCCTGGCATTCGGCATGCCGCTCGTTGAGCGCGCCGCCGGTGAGCCGGTGCGAGCGCCCGGTCTCGACCATGAGCACCGTGCGGGCAAAGGGGAGCTGTCGCCTGCCAGCGGTGGCCGTATCGAAGAGAAGCGCATGCTCTTTCTGCCCGAACACGGCAATGGTCTGGTCCATGCGACCGCACTGCACGCCGACCTCATCATGCTCCGCCCGGTAGGCAAGCTCGGCCACGGTGACGCGGGAGAGCCGCACGCCGGTGTGTGCCGCGAGTGCACGCACCACCGCGACGCAGAGCGCGGCGGACGAAGAGAGGCCGGCCCCCACCGGAACCGTGCTGGCTACGGCGATGCGCAGTCGGGAGGGGAGGCTGATGCCGCGCGTGCGAAAGGCTCGGGCCACTCCGGCCAGGTACGCCATCCAGCCGCGCGGCAGCCGGCCGCCGGGGTCAAAGGTACGCGCTCTTCCGTCCAGCGACGACACTGCTTCCCAGCCGTGGCTCGTCCCCGGTCCCACCGCCACCCAGGTGCGATGCTCGATGGCAAAGGGAAGGACGGGTCCACCATTGTAGTCGGTATGTTCGCCGATGAGGTTGGCGCGGCCCGGCGCGGAAGCAACAACAGCGGGCTCAGTGGACCAGCGAGCAGCAAATAGCCCGGAGGCCGGGTTGCTCACGACCGGCCGGAGAGCTTCCGGGCGTCGGTAAGCAGTGCGTGCGCGTGGCGGCGGGCGGTATCACCCTCGGCATCACCAAGCATCCGCGCCAGCTCCGCAATGCGATCCTCGCCGTGCAGGCGAGCCACGTCACTGGTGGCCACGCCGCCGCGCGGCTCCTTGCTGACCACGAGGTGACGATCGCCGCGCGCAGCGATCTGAGGGAGGTGGGTAATGACCAGCACCTGGCGGCGTTCGCCCAGTTCCGCGAGCGCGGCGCCGACCTGCGCCCCGACCTCCCCACCAATGCCCTGATCCACTTCATCAAACACCAGGGTGGGCACGCGGTCATGCTGGGCGAGCACGACCTTGAGCGCGAGCATGAGCCGGGAGAGTTCCCCGCCTGACGCCGAACGGACAAGCGGGCGCGCGTCCAGGCCCTGGTTCAACTGGGCATGGAATTCGACCGTCTCGGAACCATTGGCACCGGGCGACGCGAGCGGCACCAGCTGCACGGTCACCTTGCCGCCCTTGAGTCCCAGCTTGGGCAGCAGCCGGGATACGGCACGCCCCAGCCGCTCAGCGCCCGCCGCGCGACGAGTGCTCAAGGCGGTGGCCGCCGCCTGGAATGCCTGCTCGGCGGCAGCGCGCCTCGCCGCCAGCGACCTCAGGTCGACATCGGCGGTGTCGAGCAGGTCAAGTTCGGCCGCAGCGTTGGCGCGGGTCTCCCGCACGGCGTCGAGTGTTGCCCCGTATTTCTGCTGCAACGTGGTGAGAAGATCCCGACGGCGCTCGACCTGGTCGAGGCGGGAGGGATCCTCCTGCACCTCGTCGGTGTAGGCGGAGGCCAGCCGCCCCAGCTCCCGCACGTTGTCGAAGGCGGCATCGAGCAGTGCCCGCCATTCCGCCACGGATGGATCGCTTCGCTCGAGTTGCCCCAGTGCCCGTTCCGCTTCGCCCAGTGCGTGGGAGGCACTGGTCTCGCCTTCGTCCACCGCGTCCAGCACCCGCCGGGCGAACTCACTGAGGGCGCCGGCCTGCGAGAGCCGCCGGGCTTCGAGGGTGAGCGCTTCATCCTCGCCCGGCACAAGGCGCGCGGCATCGATCTCGCTCACCACGTGCCGCAGGTAGTCGGCGCGCCGGCGTACTTCGTCCCGGCGCTGCACCAGCGTCTGCTCGCTCTCCCGCAGCTCGGCCAGCGCTGCGTAGGCCGCGCGTACCGCCTCCGCCTCGCCCTCGGCGCCTGCCCAGGCGTCAAGAATCTGCCGCTGCTCCGCTGGCTTGAGGAGCGACTGGGTCTCGTGCTGACCGTGGAGGTCCACCAGCAGTTCGCCGACGCTGGCCAGCGTGCTCACCGTGCATGGGCTGCCATTGATCCACGCCCGCGATCGCCCCTCGACCGACACCTCACGCCGGATGATGAGATGGTCATCATCCATGTCGAGGCCGAGCTCTTCGAGGTGACGAACTACGATGGGGCTGGCGCCATCCACCACACCTTCGACCACCGCCTTGCGAGCCCCGGCGCGCACGACGCCGCTGTCGGCCCGCTCTCCCAGCAGGAGGGCGAGCGCGTCCACCAGCATGGACTTGCCCGCCCCGGTCTCGCCCGTGAGGACATTGAGCCCCTCTCCGAGCTCGAGTCGGACGTCGGCCACCGTGGCCAGGTCACGGACCCGGAGCTCGGCGATCATGCGCCCGGCTCCCGCCCGGAGAGGTCGCCCCAGTGCAGCTTGTCGCGCATGCGCGTGAGCCATGACGCCTCGCCCAGCCGCACCAGCTTGACCCGCTGTTCGGCGCGCCGCACTTCGACACGGCCGCCCTCGCCCACCGGTGAGCCGGTCTGGCCATCGAACGATACAAGCACATTCTCGGCCCATTCCGCCATCGGCTCGATCTCGATGACCGAAGTGGCGCGGACGATGAGCGGCCGTACCGCGAGCGTGTGTGCGCAGATGGGCGTGAGCACCATCGCTTCAACACCCGGCACTACTACCGGACCACCCGCGCTCAGCGAATACGCGGTGGAACCAGTGGGTGTCGAGACGATCAATCCATCGGCACTGTAGGGGCCGACGTTAACGCCATCGATCCGGACGTGCATGCGGACCACGCGAGCCACGCCGCTCTTGTGCAGCACCACATCGTTCAGCGCCTGCCGCTCATCTACCACCGTGCCATCGGCACGGGTGATGCGGGCCGTCAGTGCCTGCAGCGCGTCAACGGCGTAGCGTCCTTCCTTGAGTGCATCGAGGGCTGCGCAGAGCGACTCGCGCCGCGCGGCGGTGAGGAATCCCACGCGACCCAGGTTCACGCCGAGGATGGGCGCGTCGGCGCCTTCGAGCAGTCGCGCACCGCGCAGCAGCGTGCCATCGCCGCCGAACGTCAACAGGGCGTCGAGCGCACCGGGCTCGAAATGCGGGACGGGAGACGGCCAGAACGGATCCAGCCGCGGCTCAGCTGAAAGGGAAAGCCCCCGGGTGGGGGCTTCCCGTGCCAGTTCGCCAAGCACGGCCGCGAGATCCTCGTAGCGAGGATTGCCGACTACGCCGACGTTCATCGCGGCTCCAGCGACTCCTCATGCGCCAGCGCCGAGACCCGGCGCGCGATTCCTTCGGCGGTGAGCCCGAACGACGCCAGCTGATCGGCGCGGGGCGCCTGATCCATGATCCTGTCGGGCACGCCCAGGGCCACGACCCGCACGTCCGGCGTGGTGGTCTGCAGTCGCTCGGCCAGATGGGCACCGAAGCCGTTGACGATGGTGCCTTCCTCGATGGTGACCAGGATGCGATGGGTTCGCGTCAGTGATGCCAGCATGGCCTCATCCAGCGGCTTGAGGAACCGGCAGTTGACGACCGAACAGTCGATGCCCTCAGCGGCCAGCTGCTCCGCTGCGGCCACCGCGGGCTGGACCATGGTGCCGATAGCGAGCAGCGCGATGTCGCCGCCCTCGCGCAACGATTCCCAGGTGCCGTACGGTACTGCCGGGATGCTGGCGACCGGGCTGGGATCGGCCGGCGCCTTGTCGCGCGGATACCGCGTGGAGAACGGACCGTTGTGAGCCAGCGCCGTGCGGAGCAGTCCCACCAGTTCATCGGCATCCTTGGGCGCCGTCACCGTCATTTCCGGCACGGCCATCATGTAGGCGATGTCGTAGAGCCCCATGTGCGTCTGGCCGTCCTCGCCCACAAGCCCCGCGCGGTCCATGCAGAAGATCACCGGCAGCTTCTGGATCGCCACGTCGTGGATGATGTTGTCGTAGGCCCGCTGGAGAAACGTGCTGTAGATGGCGCACACAGGACGGATGCCCTGGGTTGCGAGGCCGGCGGCGAACGTCACCGCGTGGCCCTCGGCGATTCCCACGTCGAAGAAGCGTTTCGGGTGGGTCTTCTGGAAGATGCCTGTACCGCTGCCGGACGGCATGGCCGCAGTAATGGCCACCAGCCCGGGGTGTTCGGTGCCGAGGGCCGTGAGCGCCTCGCCAAACGCCTGGGTCCAGGCCGGCGGCCCGCTCGCCTTCTTCCGCGCCTCGCCCGTCTCCGGGTCATAGGCCGCGAGGCCGTGCCATTTCTCCTGGTTGGCTTCGGCGAACGAGAAGCCCTTCCCCTTCTGCGTCAGCACGTGAACGAGCCGGGGGCCTTTCATCTTCCGCACGAACGCGAGCGTCTCGCACAGCTTGGCGGTATCGTGCCCGTCGACCGGGCCGAAATAGCGGAAGCCGAGTTCCTCGAAGAGCATGCCGGGAGACCAGAGGTTCTTGACGCTCTCCTCGAGGTTCTTGGCGAAATCCACGACCCGCTCGCCGAATACGCCGCCCAGCTTGAAGGTCACGTTCTTGACGGCCTCGCGCATGGCATTGGTGCGCGGGTTCGCGACCATGCGACCCAGCATGGTGCTTACGGCGCCCACGTTGGGCGAGATGGACATCCCGTTGTCGTTGAGGATGACGATGAGGTCGCGGTCGGAGTGCCCCGCATTGTTCAGGCCTTCGTAGGAAAGTCCGCAGGTCAGGGCGCCATCGCCGAGCACTGCCACCACCTTGTTGCTGCCGCCCTGGAGGTCGCGGGCAGTGGCCATGCCCAGCGCCGCGCTCACCGCGGTGCCGGCATGACCGGCACCGAAGGCGTCATGCTCGCTCTCGGTACGCTTGAGGAACCCCGAGATGCCACCCTTCTGGCGCAGCGTCGGGAACGCATCGTTGCGGCCGGTGAGCAGCTTCCAGGCGTAGGCCTGGTGTCCCACGTCCCAGACGACCTTGTCCTCGGGAAGCTGGAATTCGTGCAGTAGCGCCACCACCAGCTCCACCACGCCGAGACTGGCACCGATGTGGCCGCCGGTGAGGGAGCAGCAGTCAATCAGCCGCTGGCGGATCTCTTCTGAAAGGGCCGGCAGCTGGCTGGGCGCGAGGGCGCGGACATCAGCTGGTCCGGTGATGGCGTCGAGCAGACTCATGCGAGTGATCCTTCAGGAATCAGGACGGTCTCTCCACAATATAGCGGGCGAGGGCGCTCAAGGCCGGGGCATCGCAGCGCGCGCCTGCCAGGCCATCGATGGCGCGCTCCGCGAGGCGGCGAGCCTCCGCGCGGGCCCCATCGACCCCCAGGACGCTTACGTACGTGGACTTGTGCAGGAGCTGGTCCAGCCCGGCGGTCTTGCCCAGCACCTCACTCGACGCGGTCGAGTCGAGCACGTCATCCGCCACCTGGAACGCCAGGCCGATGTCGGCGCCGAAGCCGGCGATGCGCCGCACCATCACATCCGATGCGCCCGCGGCGAGCGCGCCCAGCTCGCATGAGGCCTGGATCAGCGCGCCCGTCTTTCCCCGGTGCACCGCGACCAGCGCATCGAGCCCCAGCGCCTGCTGTTCCGCCTCGAGGTCGAGCCACTGCCCTCCCACCATTCCCTCCACCCCGCTTGCCACGAAGAGCACCTCGGCCATGCGCCCAAGCCGCCCGGCATCGAGTTCGAGCAATTCGGCGGCGTGCGCCAGCACTTCGGCGGCAACGGGAACCATGAGGAAGCCTGCCCGCGTGGCTACGTCGACGCTGAAGGCGCGGTGCGTGGTGGGGCGGCCGCGGCGGAGGTCGTCATTGTCCATGCAGGGAAGATCGTCGTGCACCAGCGAATAGGCGTGGACGATCTCGACCGCGGCTGCGACCTCGTCGATCCCGTCAGACGTGCCGCCGCAGGCCAGATAGGACGCGCGTACGAGCGCGGCCCGAACGCGCTTGCCGGGACTGGCAATCGCGTAGGCCATGGCATCACCTTCGGCGCCATGGCGCCGGGCACGGAGTCGGGCCGCCCATACCGCCAGACGTGCATCCATCCGGCGACGGACGTCGTCGAGCAGGTCACCGGCGGTATCGCGGTCAGGCGTTGAAATCACTGATGCTCAGCTCGCCGTCGGCCTGCTCGAGGACCTGCTGCACCCGCGCTTCGGCCGCGGTCAGCCGCTCGCGCGCCGCGCGCAAATGCTTCACGCCCTCCTCGAAGAGGGCAAGCGCCTCGTCGAGCTCGACGTCGTCCTGCTCCAGCTGGCGCACCAGCGTCTCCAGCCTGGCGAGATCATCGGCCAGGGTGGGTTCACTCACTACCTTGCGCTTGCTCATGTCTCCTCCTGCTCCACTCGTGCCGAGACCCGGCCATCGGCAAGACGCAGCCGGAAGGCGAGCCCCGCCCGGAAATCTTCCACTCCGCGTAGTACCCGGTCGTTGCCATCCTGCGCGACCGCATAGCCACGTTCGAGCACCCGGAGCGGCGAGAGCGCATCCAGCTGTGCCGCGAGCCGCTCGAGCTGATGCTGACGGCGCTCCAGCAGCTGCTCCAGCGCCATGCGCGATCGGTCACTGCAGCGCGCCAGCCGCTCCTCGGCGAGACTGGTGCGCCGGCGCAGGCCATGCGAGAGACGCACGGCGAGGTCGCGGAGCCCGCGCATCACTTCCTGGCAATCGGGCACCGCGGCTTCGGCCGCCGCCGATGGTGTCGCGGCACGGTGATCGGCGACGAGGTCCGACAACGAGACGTCGGTCTCATGGCCAACCGCCGAGATCGTGGGCACGCGAACCTCGGCCAGGGCGCGGCAGACGAGCTCGGAGTTGAAGCCGGCCAGGTCGTCACGCGCGCCGCCGCCGCGGCCAATGATGCAGAGATCCACGCCTGGCAGGCGGTTCACCAGCTTGAGCGCCCGCGCCAGCGTCGCCGGCGCGCCGTCACCCTGCACCTTGGCACCGACCACCAGGAGGCGGGCGCAGGGCCACCGCCGCCGGGTAACCGTTATGATGTCGCGCAGCGCCGCGCCGTCAGTGCTCGTGACCACGGCGATGGTTTCGGGGAAGCGCGGAAGGGGCCGCTTGCGCTCGGGGGCCAGCAGCCCGTCGGCCTTGAGGAGCGCGCGCACGCGCTCCAGTTCCCGGTGCGCGGCTCCCAGGTCTGCGCTGGGCAGCATCGCCGTCACCGTGAAGCGGAACTCGCCTTTTTCCTCCCAGTACGACGCACGTCCCAGCACGAACACTTCCATCCCGGCTTCCGGCCGCAGGGTGAGTCGCCGGGCGTCGTGTTTCCACATCACGCAGCGCATCTGGCTCCGCGCGTCGCGCAGCGTGAAATAGTGGTGGCCGCTGGAATACGCCTTGTATTCGGAGATCTCGGCCCGCACCCAGAGACTGCGCGCCGAGCGCTGGATGGCGCGCCCCACCTCGGCGGTAATGTCCGAGACGGTGTAGACGTCATCCGCCGGGGTGGCGGGTTCGAAGGTGAGTGGGAGGGTCATTCCGGACTCGGGACTTGAGACACGGGACTCGGAAGCGATGGGCGCTGGATAGCGCGGGCCGCGGCCCGCCCTACCGCGTCCCGCGTCCCGCGTCTCGTGTCCGCTGTTCACATGCCTGCACAGTATTCTTCATCAACATGGCAATCGTCATGCGGCCGACGCCGCCGGGCACTGGCGTAATGGCCGCGGCCTTCCGGGCCACCTCGTCGAACGCCACATCGCCCACCAGCCGGTAGCCCCGCGCGTTCGACTCGTCCGGAACCCGATTGATCCCGACATCCATGACCACGACGCCCTCGCGCACCATGTCGGCGGTGAGGAACTCCGGCTTGCCGATGGCCACGATCACGATGTCGGCGGTGCGGGTCACGGCACCGAGGTCGCGGGTACGCGAATGGCAGACGGTCACGGTCGCGTTGCCGCCGGGCCCATTGGCGAGCAGGAGTGACGCCATTGGACGGCCCACGATATTCGACCGGCCAACCACCACGGCATGCGCCCCGCTGGTCTCGATGCCTTCACGGATCAGCATCTGCTGCACGCCATACGGGGTGCAGGGACGGAAGCCGGATGGGTCGCCGATGGCCACCTTGCCGACGTTCACGGGATGAAAGCCATCCACATCCTTGGCCGGATCGATCCGCAGCAGCACTTCGTGCTCGTCGAGATGCTTCGGGAGCGGCAGCTGGACCAGGATCCCGTTGATAGCGGGATCGCGATTGAGCCGGTCCACCGTCTCGAGCAGCTGGGCCTGGGGCGTATCTGCCGGCAGCCGGATGGTCTCGGAGTGCATGCCGGCGTCGGTGCAGGCCCTGCCCTTGGAGCGGACATAGACCTGGCTCGCCGGGTCGTCACCCACGATGACCACGGCGAGGCCCGGCTGGCGCCCCGCAGCCACGAGGCGCTGCACGTCCGCCGCCACTTCATCGAGAATGGTGCGGGCGAGCGTGGCACCGTCGATAAGCCGTGCGCTCACTTGGCCACGCCGACGGCGCGGGTCTCGCGGATCACCACGACACGGATCTGGCCAGGATACTGCAGTTCACTTTCGATGCGGCGCGCAATGGCTTCCGAGAGCTGCGCCGCCGCCGCATCGTCCACCCGCTCGGGCGTCACGATTACCCGAACTTCGCGCCCGGCCTGGATGACGTTGGTCTTCTCCACACCCTGGAAGTCCTTGGCAATCTCTTCGAGGCGGGTCAGGCGCTTCACGTAGGTCTCGAAGGCTTCGCGACGGGCGCCAGGGCGGGCGCCGCTGATGGCATCGGCCGCCTGCACCAGCACCGACTCGGCGGAGTCGTGCGGCACGTCGTCATGGTGTGCTTCAATGCAGTTGATGACGGCTTCGGACTCGCCGTACCGCCGGGCCACTTCGACGCCCAGCTGCACGTGGGTGCCCTCGTTCTCGTGGGTCAGCACCTTGCCCACATCGTGCAGCAGCCCGCCGCGCTTGGCGAGGTTGACGTCAAGCTTGAGCTCGGCCGCCATCATGCCGGCGAGCCAGGCCACTTCCTTGGAATGATCGAGAATGTTCTGGCCGTAGGAGGTGCGGTACCGCATGCGCCCCACCAGCTTGATGAGCTCGGGGTGCAGCCCGTTGATGCCGGTCTCGAACGCCGCCTGCTCGCCCAGCTCCACCAGCTGGCCCTCCAGTTCCTTGCGGCACTTCTCCACCAGCTCCTCGATCCGGCCCGGATGGATGCGGCCGTCCTGAATCAGCTGCTCGAGCGAACGGCGCGCCACTTCCCGGCGCACCGGGTCAAAGCAGGAGATAACCACCGTGTCCGGAGTGTCGTCGATGATGACGTCCACGCCGGTGGCAGTTTCGAAGGCGCGGATGTTCCGGCCCTCGCGTCCGATGATGCGGCCCTTCATTTCATCGCTGGGGAGCGTCACCGTGCTCACCGTCGTTTCCGAGGTATGCTCGGCAGCGAGCCGCTGCGCCGCCATGGCGATGATCCGGCGGGCTTCCCGGTCGGCGGAGCGGCGTGCCTGCTCCTTGATGTCGCGCGCCAGCGCGCTGGCCTGGCCGCGCGCCTCGTCTTCCACCCGCTGCATCACTTCACGGCGGGCCTCGTCGGCAGTCAGACCGGCGATCCGCTCCAGCCGCTGCCGCTGCTGCTCCTCCAGCCGATCGATGCCGGAGGTGCGCTCCCGGAGCTGTTCTTCCCGCTGGGCAAACGCTTCCTGCTTGCGGCCGAACTCGCGCTCCCGCGCCCGGATCTCCTCCAGCTTCTGGTCCAGCTCCCTGCCCTGCTTCTCGGTCCGGCGCTCGAGGCGCTCGAACTCCTCGCGCCGGCGACCCAACTCCTTTTCCGCTTCGTCGCGGAGCTTGAGCGCGTCGGCCTTGGCCGCGAGCGCCGCCTCGGCGCGGAGGCGCTCCGCCTCGCGGGCGGCGCCGGAGCGCACGGCCTCGGCGTCCGTATTGGCTCGGTTGAGGATGCCTTCGGCGCTGCGCCGCTGGCGCGCCGCATAAACAGACACGACGATCACACCGGCAAGGATTCCCACCAGCAGCGCGGCGCCGATCGTCATGAGCTGAGTCGGGTTCATTAACGATCTCCCGGGAACAACGAATTCAGGTGGCAGGCGGGCGCGGTGCTCGGTGGCCGCGCTTGGCCGGCGGCAGGAGCCTGGCGACGTCCTCGGCGAGGGTCGTCAGGCGCCCGGCGATCTCGCGGTCGCCACGCCGCGCCTGGAACAACTCGTCAGTAATGGCCAGCGCCGCGAGGATGGCTGCCTTGTGGCTTTCGACCGCCGGCATCGAGTCCTTGACCCGCTTCAGCGCGGCGTCGAGGTATGCGGCCACTTCGCGGGTGTATTCCGGCGGCAGGTCGGACCGGACCGAGAGTTCCTCGCCGCCGATCACCACGCGCACTGCGCTCCGCTGGGTGCTCATGCGGTCCCTCCGGCCTGCTCCTCGAGGAACGAGAGGCGCCCAACCAGCGACTGCACCCGCTCGCGCGCGGCATCCACCCGGTGGCGGAGCGCCTGGTTCTCGGTTTCGAGCTGCACCACCCGGTCGCGCGTGGCACGAGGCGTGGGCCCGCCACCGCCGGCGGATGCCTGCTGCAGCTGCTGCAACTCCGCTTCAGCCTTGAGGCAGCGCCGGCGCCAGGCCCCCAGTTCGTCGAGCAGGTGCCTCACCAGCGACTCCACTTCATCGACGGCCTTGAGATCCGGCCGCTCATATGCGTATGCCACGGTGCCTCCGCGGGTCACTGTTCCCGTCGCCGAACTCCCGTCGCCCGCTCGAGGGCGGTGAGCAGCCGGGCTTCAGCACGGTCCACTTCAGCCGACTCCAGGGTGCGGTCCGGCGCCCGGAAGCGGAGTCGCGCCGTCACGCTGCGGGCGCCGGCGGCAACGCGCGGCCCCCGGTATTCGTTGACGATCGTCACGGATTCTAGCATGGCGACGCCCGATTGGGCGAACGCCGAGACGATGGCTGCACTGGTCACGCCGTCGGGCACGAGCAGAGTCACGTCGCGGTCCGACGCGGGCGTGGCCGGGAGCGGCACGAAGGCCGGCCGGGGCCGGGCCGCCACGGTATCCACCACGAGCTCCAGGCCGAGGAGCGGCGCAGCCCAGGGCGGCGCATCGGCCTCGAGTGGATGGGCCCAGCCGCAGCGTTCACCCCGGGCATCGGTGGCCTCCCAGCCATCCTCGCCGGGGGTGACGGTGGCGTTCGGGTGGGCCGCATGCACGGCGGCCTCGAACAGGCCCTTGAGATCCCAGCGATCGACATCCGGGGCTGCGCCGGACCAATGACCCGGCTCCCGCCCACCCGAGATGACAGCGGCGAGGTGCATTCGCTCTGTCGGGCGGCCCGACTGGGCTCCGGGTGCGAACACGGTGCCCACTTCAAATAATCGGATATCCCGCATCTGGGCTGCCCAGTTCCGTTCCGCCTGCCGCCGAAGGGACGGCAGGATGGCGCCGCGTAGCCGGCTCTCCTCGGCAGACAGCGGATTGAGGAGCGTCACGCCATTGGTCGGGTCAGGCGCCACGAGCGGCAAGGTGATCACCTCGTGAAGCCCCTGGTCGGCCATGGCGCGGCGCACCCGGGCCATGATGGCAATCTCCGGGGCGTCAGCCTTGGCGCCGGTGCGGAAGGCGCGCAGGTCGGCGGGGAATGCGCCGTAGCCATGCATGCGGGCGACTTCCTCGATCAGGTCAATCTCTTCCACAAGATCGGGCCGCCAGCCGGGAACGTCCACCGCGATGCGGCGCTCCTCGGGCTTGGCCACACACGTGGCGCCGATGGCGACGAGATGCTGCTCGACCGTCCGCTGGTCAAGCGGCTGGCCCAGCACCTGGGCCACGCGATCGAGCCGCAGGAAAATCCGGGGCGGGTGCGACACCCGGGGCCACAGGTCAACCGGCTCGCCATCGACGGTGCCACCGGCGACGGCGAGCACCAGCGTCATCAGACGCTGGAAGGCCTCGGGCGCGGCCCAGAGATCAACGCCACGCTCGAAGCGGTAGCTCGCATCGGTGCTGAGGCCCAAGGTACGGCGCGTGCGGCGAACGCGCGCGGGCTGGAACCAGGCGCACTCCAGGAACACGTCGGTGGTGCCGTCATCAACTTCGCTGGCGGCACCGCCCATGACGCCACCGATGCCGATGGGGCCTTCCGCATCGGCGATGATGGTCATGGAACTGTCCAGCGCGCGGTCCACGCCGTCGAGCGTCGTCAGCCGCTCGCCATCGCGTGCGCGCCGGGCGATGACGGCCGGCCCGCGCAGCTTGTGGAGGTCGTAGGCGTGCGTGGGCTGCGCATGCTCGAGCATCACGTAGTTGGTGGCGTCCACCACGTTGTTGATACTGCGCGCGCCCACTGCCTCGAGCCGGCGCCGAAGCCACTCGGGCGAGGGCCCGATTTTCACGCCCCGGATCACGGCGCCGTGAAAACGGGCGCAGCCATCAGGATCTTCGATGCTTACTCGGACATTGCCTGAGATCGACGGCTCGGCGGCCCGGCGGCTTGGCGGTGGCCCCATGGAATCTGCGCCCGGCAGCTCGGGCAAGCGGAAGGCAACGCCGAGCGAGGCCGCAAGCTCACGCGCGACGCCCTTGTGGCCCAGCAGGTCAGGACGGTTGGGCGTGACGTCCACCACGAACCGGTCGTCGGCGAGCGGCAGCACGTCGAGCAGCGGCGTGCCCGGTGCGGCATCAACCGTCAGCTCGAGGATGCCGCCATGCTCCTGGCCCAGCTCCAGCTCGCGCGCGGAGCAAAGCATCCCTTCGCTCACCTGCCCGCGGATCTTCCGCTTCTCGATCTTGAGCCCGCCCGGCAGCGTGCTTCCCACGCGAATGAAGGGATAGCGGTGGCCCGCAGTGACATTGGGCGCGCCACACACGACGTGCTTCTTCTCCGGACTGCCATCGTTCACGAGGCAGAGCCGCAGCCGGTCGGCGTCGGGATGGGGTCCCACCGCTTCCACCAGCGCCACGACGATCTCGCTGAGACCAGCGTGCACCGGCTCGATAGCGTCAACCGGCGCACCCAGCATGGCGAGCCGCTCGGCGACGTCCTGCGCCTCGAGCGGCCGGCGGAGAAAATCTTCCAGCCAGCGCCGGGAGATGTTCATGCCGTCTCCGCCAGCTGGCGCAGGAGGCGCATGTCACCATCGTACAGGTGACGGATGTCGGTAATGCCGTAGCGATTCATGGTGATGCGGCCGGGGCCCATTCCGAAGGCCCAGCCGGTATAACGTTCGGCATCGACGCCGCAGTTTTCCAGCACTCGCGGGTGCACCATCCCGCAGCCCAGGATCTCCATCCAGCCGGTGCCCTTGCATGCGCCGCAGCCACTGCCGTGGCAGAGCTGGCACTCGACATCCATCTCGGCCGAGGGCTCGGTGAACGGGAAATAGGAAGGCCGGAAGCGGGTGCGGGTGTCGGCGGTGAAGAATCGCTGGGCAAAGTGCACCAGCGTGGCCTTGAGATCCACGAACGAGATTCCCTCATCCACCGCCAGCCCTTCCAGCTGCTGGAAGGCGGGCGCGTGCGACGGATCGAACGGATCTTTCCGGTAGACCATGCCGGGCATCAGCGCCCGCACCGGCAGGGGCTGGCCGATCAGGCTCCGGATCTGCACTGGCGACGTGTGGGTGCGGAGCAGGAGACGGCCGCCATGTTCACCCGGCTCCGGTGGCGCGTCGAGGTAGAGCGTGTCGTGCAGGTCGAGCGCCGGATGGTCCGCCGGGAAGTTGAGCGAGAAGAAGTTGTACCACTCGCTCTCGACTTCCGGGCCGACCGCGATGACGAAGCCCAGTTCGCGGAAGATGCTGCAGATGTCGTTGATGGTGCGGGTGACGAGATGAAGACTGCCGGTCCAGCGATGCCGGGCCGGCATGGTGAGGTCCACCTCGGCGGCCTGCTGCCGCCTTGCCTCGGCGGTGAGCGCACTGCGGCGTTCCTCGAATGCCGCCTCGAAGGCGGCCTTGGCCTGGTTCAGGGCGGCACCGACGGCGCGCCGCTGTTCCGGCGGCAGGGTCGGGATGTTGCGGGCGAGCGCGGTGAGCGCGCCCGCCTTGCGACCGAGGATAGCGGTGTGCTCTGCCTCGAGCGCCCGGGCATCCATGCTGGCAATGCCCGGGAGGCGGGACAGGAGCGTGTCGAGTTCGGGAATGTCGGTCATGAGTTGAGAGTGGGGAGTTCAGGGTTGAGAGGGTGCTTTCCCTTAACTCTCAACTCTTAACTCTCAACTCCCCTCGCCATCTCCGCGAACTTCCCGAACGCGTCGGCGTCATGCACGGCGAGGTCGGCCAGCACCTTCCGGTTGACCTCGACGCCAGCCTGCTTGAGCCCCGCCATGAGGCGGCTGTAGCTCAGCCCGTGCAGACGGGCAGCGGCGTTGATGCGGGTGATCCAGAGGGCGCGGAACTCGCTCTTCTTCTTGCGGCGGTCGCGGTAGGCGTAGCGCATGCCCCGCTCGACATTTTCCTTGGCCGACTTGTAGAGCTTGCTCCGGCCGCCGCGTGCACCCTTGGCGGCGTTCATGATCTTCTTCTTGCGGGCGTGGTGCGCAACGCCGCTCTTTACGCGAGGCATGGTGGCTCCTTACGCCTTGAGCAGGCGGTTGATGCGCGGGTAGTCCGCCGAACTCACGAGATCGCCCTTCTTGAGGCGATTCTTCCGCTTGCGCGACTTCTTCGTGAGAATGTGGCTGTGGTTGGCATGGAAGCGCTTCAGCTCACCGGTTCCGGTGCGCTTGAACCGCTTGGCCGCGGCCCGCTTGGTCTTCATCTTGGGCATGCTGTCTGCTCTCCGTGCGCCTTACCGGGGCGCGAGTACCATCGTCATGTTGCGGCCTTCCAGCCGCGCTTCCGCCTCCACCTTGCCCACGTCACCCAGCGTCGTGGCCACGCGGTCGAGGACCGCCTTGCCGATCTCCACGTGCGCCAGCTGCCGCCCGCGGAACATCATGGTGACCTTCACCTTATTGCCCTCGCCCAGGAACTCGCGCGCGTGGCGGGTCTTGAAGTCGAAATCGTGGTCCTCGATATTGGGCCGCAATTTCACTTCCTTGAGCTGGATCACGTGCTGCTTCTTCTTGGCGGCGCGCGCCGCCTTCGCTTCCTCGAACTTGTATTTCCCGTAGTCCATGATCTTGACCACGGGAGGACGGGCCATGGGCGCCACCTCGACCAGGTCGAGGCCCCGCTCCTGGGCCGCTGAAAGTGCTTCATCAACCGGCAGAACTCCCAGCTGCTCG